>NZ_JBMDWJ010000341.1:0-16522 GCF_048595215.1 Siphonobacter sp. | reverse complement strand
GATAAGGATAATTAGCGGAGTAATGTAATGAAACGGATACTCTTGTTAATGAGCGACTAACGTATTGAGAAAACTCATTTTGCGTTGACAGGAGTACCAAGTTAGTAAAGGATTTGTAAATATACGTTTGTTCGGAGCGGAATGAGCAAACCTTCTAATTAAATTTTCTTTACCACTTAAAAAGGCAAAAAGTTCATGCCAACTTAACTACTATACGTAAGCTTGCCAGTTAATTTAATGTCTAATTAATAAATTGAATTATTCAAAGAATAGACAAAAGGTTAACCTTTAGCAACTTATCACTAATTTTTTTAAAAATGGAGCTTCATTCTCAACTAGCTAACTGTATAAAGATAATAGATTTTTTTACCAATTAATCTTGATTAGTGAAAAATGAATGTAATAACGGGAATAATTATTCCCGTTATTAAGGTATTATTTCTACACTCTTATAAATGTTACAAATAAAGCCAACATAGTCCTATTTATAGTGAGTATGTTAAGTATATACTGTCCGGAATAGATTTATCATTGGATTATAACAATATAATTAATAAAAGTTAACATATTATTCAAGTTTAGTATTACAAATACCAATTTCATTTATAGTAAACAATTGTTCAAAGCCGAGATCGATATTCGTAAAAACACGTCTGTATAGAGTTAAAACACTTTATACAGACGTGTAGAAGAAAGATAAACTTTACTGAACTATCCTACCTGACTCATCCTGGTTGTCAGAAGCTTTATAAGTACCCCCATCAGCACCTTCCATGTATTTTCCTCCCGGACCTTTCGTAAACCGATTGGCAGTCAAAACATGATTAAGCGATTTATTTCCATACGCCATGAACATAGCCTGATTGGCAGAAGCATTACGGTTGGAAATGCTATTATTAGTAAAACGATTGTTGGACGTATTATCGCAGATAATAACCTTACTGGACATACTTTCAATTGTATTATCGTTAAACGATCCACCGTTGGAGGAGTGTGAAATTTCAATCATACCCGTCATATTGAACTTATTATTCGCAAAGGTGAACGTTCCACCATTGTATAAAGCAATTCCTCCCGTACAGCGTCCAACGGTTTCGTTACCCGTAACGGTCATTCCTCCGGTAACACTCCCGTTGCCATTTCCATCATTGGAGCCAATGAAGAACTTATCAAACTTCCCTTCAAATTTATTACTGTTGACTTTTACATTACGCAAAGCACCGGCAATTTCGATACCATACAAACTACAATTTTTAACGGTATTATTTTCAACCGTAATGTTTTCCATGGGCCCCGAGAGGGAAATACCGAAATGACAGTCGTAAAAGGTATTATTACTAACCTCGATATTTTTTCCAACGTATTTGTTGTAATTATCGTGATTAAAAATCTCGCATCCCATACGTCTAGCCCGTACGACATTGTTTTTAACCACAATGTTTTCGGCCGACTTTCCCGCGGGAATTTTCAAGGTTAACCAATTCGTACTATCCTTAGAGTCGTAATCTTTACTCGTGCAATTTTGAATGGTTAAATTAGCCACATTAGGACTATCGATATATATGGTGCCAAACGTACCATTCTCCCGGGTGGTAACATTCCAAGACAAGCCATCAATCACCACATTTTTCAAGTCTATTTTAGGGTCAATGGCATTGGCAAGCGATACATATGTAGCGGGTAATGTAATTAGTACCTTACCCGGATTGGCTTGTAGCTTCATGTTACTCCGCAGCCGTACTGTTGTTCGCTGGCGGTACGATCCATCCGGAATAAATACATCATCGGCTCCATTAACCGCGTTTTGAAGTTCAGGACCGATATCATCATCGGAGGGAAGTACATCAAACCATAGTGCATTTGCAGGACCCGTATATTCGCGTTTGTAACGAATTCCGTGGCTAGTAACCAATGTTACACCTAGGTTATCGGCGGTCTTTCGGTCACCCTGATCTAGATTAAAAAGGCCTTGTTTTCGAGCATCAGTAATATAGATCTGACTCGGTAAAGGCAGTGAGCTAAAATCTCTTAGCTGAGCTATAGTAAGGGTATCCGTCCGTTGTTCAACCGGTTCATTAAAATTGTCATCAGCCTTTTTACAGGAAGCACTGATACAAAAAAGTATCATCAGGGAACATAACCCTGCCATATACGGTAGTTTCTTCATGATTTTTGGATGGGAAATCGGGACCAGTAAATCCTGTTTTTAGGTTGATAATGAGCCGTATATCATCTCATACATTAAGATCCTATACGTAGCTTATACCAAGGGATGACAGATCACGTATGAAAACCCCTGATCCATGGCAGAAAATACCTTAACGCATCCCGGCGTACGTTTTGAGTTTGTTGTAAATGCGAGTGACTACGCTATACTTTTGTAAGGTCTTCTGGTGATAATAAGACGTAGTTTCTACGTGCGGCGAAAGCTTAAATTGGCGTTGTGAACCTTGATCTAGCGTAGTTTTATAGCGGTTGTAGATATTCGTGTGAGTAGCCTCATTTCCAAAGCCAATATTCTGTACCTTAGAAAGAGTTGGGTAAACGGTCAATCCATTCGCTTTAAAACGATTATAACAGAAACGAATATCCCAGGCATCCGAACGTCCTTCCATTTGATCTTCCAGCATTTTTACTAAGTCTGATCCACCCTGATTGAAGGCACGTTGCTGGGATTTATCCTGACTGAATTCAGAATAATCGACTAGTTCCCAATCAATCGATAACCAACGATCCCGCCAAGTTGCCCAACCCCAAGGGCTATGTCTCGGAACAAAATATGATTCGTAGGGATAATCGCTGGGGCGTTCGAAAGGGAATGTATAACCCGCAATTGAATAGATTCTTTTATCGTTTTTGTACTGCGTTAAACTCTGGTTCATGTAATCCAAGAAGTTAGGAGCAGTAATCAAATCGTCTTCTACAATTATGGCCGTTGGGTAGCGGTTCAAAACGTAACTAATCCCCCGAATAATAGAATCAGCACAGCCAATGTTGGATTTAGCATAATCCCGATAAATACTTTTAAAACCAGTAATTTCATCAAGAACTTGATGCACTTCGTACACTTTTGGCCAATCTTCCGCTTTTTTAGGAGCATCCACAAAGATAAATAAATCGCTTTCGGAAGCTAGATGGTTTTTTTGCAAAGCTTCGACGGTAGCTCGTAATTCTCGGGCCCGTTTGTAAGCAAATAAAATTACGGGTGCATTCATGGATATTTGAAAATTTAGGTTGTTTGCTGGGTATATTCCTCGCCCTTATACTGATATTAAAATGTATCTACTAATTCAGTTTCAGTGTGAAATACTGAACTATTGAATACTTGTTTACTAGGTAATTATTTAATTCATACGCATGCGTTAACAATTTACTATCACTCTCGTACTACATCGATCATTAACTTAAAATTTTAGACTAAACTTTTATTTAACAATAAAATCATGTATAAATAGAGTTTATCTATCTATATAAATGCTGATTTATTAGCTATTACAAGAACCATTTACTGTTCTAGTATCTACGTTGAGTATATACTGAATGTCAAGTGTAGAAACTTGGGTTATACCTGACTCTATGTCTCAGCCATTTCCCAACATATTTCATAAATCAGTACCTTAAAAAGGTCAGTTAATATTCTTTTTTAATTCATTTTCTTTAGTGAGTGAAGTTTCATCTAAACGGCTTGGATTAGATGTTTTTGAAAGAGATGACCTTTTGCGTTTATACTGTTTAGAAGTTTTTTGGGGGTCGAGCTTCTTTGGTTCCACCACCGGCAGCATTCTTTTGGGTACACTGGGTACGGAGGTGAGTATAGGTTGAACCTGTGCTTCCTTTTGCTTACACAAGCTTGGGAACCACTCACATTGATGCTGAAAGTAGTATACACTCCAAAAAGCAACCCGCTAACCATTACCAAATAGCCACCAAGAGGTATCTTGGTGAGCGATCCGTTCAAAGTTGCCCAACGACCCATTGGATGAGCGATTAAGACCACTTCTCTGATTTCTGATTCGGCTTGAATAAATAAAGTGGCAAACTGAGGTTTCGAAAATAATTGGTTGCTTAAATACCGTATGTGTATATACGTTATTTTGCTCTGTGCTGTAATCCGCGAGTTTGCTCGGTAATCAGGATGCTCATCGCTTGCTATCTGGAATAGATCGGAGCGGTCGCAGTGGACAGAAATGGATTTAACGGTTTCGTCAGGTTGCACGGTCAGGAGTGCAAACTCAGGTTTCGAAACCTTGACTGGATGAAAGTCAATGACTGTTGTGCTGAGTTCGAGACGAAGTTTGGGCTCAATCGAATAAGGTTTTAGTTGTTGGATTGCAGAGTTATGCAAAGCATCTGTCTGTTGTGAAGAACTTATGGGGGATACCCCCGAATGAGTAGCAGGTAACCACGTAGACTGAACCGAAAAGCTACGAAAGCTATTCGGAACATGTTCATGGGATCGTTTACTCACATAAGGCTTTCGTATAGACATACTTCTTCCGTATTCTTTGAAACAGCCTTTGCTCAAAAGAAGCAATTCTGTCAAAGAGTTTAGTATCGAACATTTCGCAAACGACTGTCCTACTTTTGGCGGAAAAAGTATGGAAAAAAGCGGTTGGTGTTATTTCAGGATATTTACCAGGTTTTGTAGCGGTACACCTAGATAAATACTCAAATTATTAACATACAATAATTATGCCAGCTCAAAATAAACGTATAGTGGGGAAGTTATCTCCCCTAATCGTTCACTTGTTTACTTCAGCACTTCTCATTCGGGTAAAAGTCATCTCAATGGAGCGGAAAAACTGAGACGCCAGGACCATGCACTCTATTCAATGGTTGATTGTTGAAACAATATAACTATTGTACAATGGCTGATTAAAATATAACTAATCTTATGGGCGGTAAGATTACGGGTGTAAAATGAAGAAAACGGCGGTAGATCCTCAGTATGACGGTGTTAAGTTAAAGACTCTAACTAATACTGCCAAATATCTGCCTGTTTTTCTTCGAAAATATACGTTTAACTTTCACAAAATCTCGACGAAAAATGGACTATTTTGAGTTCGTGACAATTATCCGTAAGGCTTGTTTCGCCTCTAGCTAAGAAGCTTTGGGTTGAAGCATTGCCCGCGTAACCAACCAGATATAGGTACTGTTAGTGATGGCGTAACGTTTGAATAGGCGACGGGGCTCAAGCATAAAACGGTAGACCCATTCCAAGCCAGATGCTCGCATCCAGTTAGGTGCCTTGGATTGTAAACCTACCATCATGGGCAAGGCTCCTCCAATACCAATCATGGCGGCCTGAATTTTTCCTTTCATAGCGGCCATCCATCGTTCTTGCTTGGGGCAGCCTAGGGCCACAAAAACGAGTTGGGCTCCACTGCGATTAATCATAGCTGCCGTTTCATCCTCCTCGGTGGATGTTAAAGGTCGGAAGGGAGGACTGTAATAACCCGCTACCTGCAATTTAGGGTGTGTTTTTTTCAAATAACGATCGGTTGCCTCTAGCATTTGGGGCGTTCCTCCGTAGAAGTACACGGAAATACCCTTCTTCTCGGCTTCCGCAATTAAATCAGGCATCAAATCAAGCCCGGCGACCCGTTCCTGATCGTATCCGTGAATGAGTTTAAGTCCCCAGGTAAGGGGCCTTCCGTCGGGAGTAGCCATGTCTGCCTGATTGACCACCTCCGCAAAGGATGCGTCCCGATACGCTTCAACCAGCATGTGTACGTTTGAGACGCAGGTATACGCTGAAGTTCGTTGTTGGGCCATCGCAATCTGACGATCAATGAAACTGGCATAATGACCCGTCGTCAAATCAATACTAATAAGTTTCTTTTTCATGAGATGAGGGTAAACAGCTCAATCCGTACGTTACACAAAAATTTCTGGCGATCCAATCGCTGAGATCACTTGGCTAAATGGGAATTCAACACCCTCGATGACGGATCAGGGGCATTTTCAGCTGCGGCGGTGGCGGCCGACGAAGAGGAATGGAATCCGGTTTGCTCCGGTTAGTTGGCGAATACTTAAACCGACTGCAAGCCCTATTGTTTTTCGAACTGGAAAATAGCGTCCATATAAATGGGCGAATCAGCCAGACCTCAAGGGTACTCTACTAGGGGATTACGGACTGAACAGGCCTGGGGAGGGGCGGAGTAAAGTGCTTGTTCAGTAAGCCCAAAGTAATCTAATACTATTGTAAATACCTACTATTCATAGGTTTAATTTTGTAAGATAAACCTGTTGCGAGTTTAGATTGCTTCGTACATAGCCGTTTTATAAAACGAATATTTCTGGTGATATAAAGTAAAGAAACGTTTGTAAAAGTTTTCAAGGTAGTCATTACTAAAATCAAACGTCCAATCCATTGCTCTCTCGCAATTCCTCTGTTTGTCAACTTCGTCCCTCAAATTAGCGATTGGTCCTCATCCTGGGTGGGCGTTACCTTTGTTGCTACCGGGTAAGGCCCGGTTGATGTTCAACCATAATCAATCAATTCTATGAAAAAGCAACAAAGCGTGTATGCGTTCGGACTAGGCATTCTGGTCTTAAGCCTGGCGGGCTGTTCGAAAAGTGGCCCCGGAGCCACGAATGCCTGCGAAAACCAGGCGGACAAGATAGCGGCCGCCGCCAACGCCTACGTCAGCAATCCGGGTAAAAATACCTGCGAGGCTTACAAAGCTGCAATTAACGATCTTTTCAAAACCTGCCCCACGTATTACACGGGTGTCTCGAAGCAGACGCTGGAGGATTTTAACAATACGCCCTGCCAGTAAAGCAGTTCAACACAATTCCGCAGTATAGGACTGGTTTCGTTTATAAAAGTCCTCAGGATCAAGGCAGGAAAACGAATTTCTATTCATCTTTGGAGGGCAGGGCCATTCAGGTTTCTGCCTGGATACCTTCAACCAATATGCGTAAAAACATCATCATCTGTTGTGATGGAACGGCCAACGAGCTTGACGAGCCGAACCGTACCTCCAACGTTATGCAGTTGTTCTGCCATCTCAAGGATGTCGATTCGCAACAGCAGGTTGCCTATTACGATCCGGGCGTGGGCACACGTGGGTATTCGTTCCTGGATGGCTGGGATCAGATTACGGGCTGGACGGTAGATGAAAACGTAAAGCAGTCCTATGAATTTCTGATGAACTTCTACGAAGCCGGCGACCGTATTTACCTCTTCGGCTTCAGTCGTGGAGCCTATACCGTTCGCGTACTGACGGGACTCCTCGCTAAATGCGGCATACTGCACAAACGAAATACGAATCTCATCGACTACGCTTTTAAAATATTCCGGCGACGGAATAATGAGGGGCAAGCCAAAAACTTCCGGGACATTCTCTCGCGAACCGTAGACGTCCATTTCCTGGGCGTTTGGGATACCGTAAGTACCGTTTTACGAAAAGGATACTTGAGTCCCTTACCCGACTATTTCCGGGATACCATTCTATCGAGTCAGGTGCGGTACGCCTGTCAGGCCCTAGCCATTGATGATCGCCGCCGGAGTCTGTTCAAACCCATTCGCTGGAGTCCGCCCGAGGGATTGAATCGCATGGAGCAAGTGTGGTTTGCCGGAGCCCATTCGGATGTGGGGGGCGGGTACCAATCCGATCCCGATACCAAACGACGCATGGCTAACCTCCCGCTTCGCTGGATGATGAAACGGGCGTACGGGCATGGCCTGCTGCTGAACGATTTTACCGATCTGGAAGGCCTCGCCCGACTCGACGACGCCCTGGCTACCCTGCACTGGCCGCATCGGCGTATGCCCTGGAAACTACTGCCTTTCTTGAACGGGAGCCGTACTATTCCCGCCGCCGAAGAAACACGGGACCAGACGCAACTGCTGTACCCCCGTTTACACGAATCCGTTTTGTATCGCCTGCACCATCCCGCCACTAAGTACCAGCCCGACAATCTGCCCGCCGAGTATGACGTTGTGGACGATGCCGGACGGGTGCTCAGCCAGGTTAGAGTAACCCGACCGTCGGTCCCGCTGGCGGAAGTGTAAACCAATGCTGGCTACTGGAAACAAGCTGCACGTTTGAGCGTTGTAGGAGAGTCGCCTTAACTTTTATCCGATCCCATGGCTCAGCAAAATCAAACAACGTACGCCCCGAACTTCATGGAGAAACTCAAACAGTTTGTCCGGACGCGGGGAGCGGATTATTTATTGGACAAGAACATTTCTTCCATTGGTATAGGGTACAAGTGTGTGGATGGAAAAAGAAGCCGGGAAGTAGTCATTCAGTTTACCGTCGAAACGAAAGTACAGCCAGAAGTGCTGCCTTCGCTTGGTACGATACTCATTCCCGCATCCATCGTGGTGGATGGTCAGGAAGTACCGACCGATGTACTGGAGCGAAGTTTCCAGGCTTCCTTTCTGGTAGTGGACGAACGGGTATCCAACCCCCGCAAAATTCATCTGGATCCCATCGTTCCAGGGATCAGCGTATCGCATCATCAGCTTTCGGCGGGTACCCTCGGGTGCATCGTATACGGACGAACGGACGGAACCCCGTACGTACTAAGCAACTGGCACATTTTGCAGGGTCCGCTGGGACAACTCGGCGATACGATTGTACAGCCGGGGCCGCACGACGATAACCGGATCGAACGCAATCGACTGGGCCGACTGGTACGCTCACACCTGGGAGCTGCGGGAGACTGTGCGATCGCCAGTATCGAAACGCGGAACTTTGATGCTAGCGTTTTTGAACTGGACGTCGTACCGAATCAACTCGGCGAACCCGAATTGGGGGATACAGTCGTGAAGAGCGGACGAACCTCGGGTGTGACACACGGCATCGTGACTCGGGTGCATACGATGGCTAAAATCAACTACGGATTTCCAATCGGGGAGCAGTCGATTGGTGGCTTTGAAATCAGTCTGGATCCGGACCATGCACCCACGGGTGGAGAACTGAGCCAGGCTGGCGATTCAGGGTCCATCTGGCTTTTCAAAACCCCCGAAGGACAACCGAGTCCGATTTTGGCGGGCTTACACTTTGCCGGAGAGTCTTCGGGCAGTCCCGAGCAGTACGCCCTAGCGTGTTACCCACGTTCCATATTTGAGAAGTTGGATATTAGTTTAGTACCGCCCCAGCACGCACTTCCGCCCGAATTGGGATATAATCCTGCTTTTCTCGGGCCGGTGGTGACCGTGCCTGAGCTTTCGACGGATCAGCAACTGGATGCGGTTCTGCTCGGGGATTCCGAAATCATCCCTTATACGCACTTTTCCCTCGCCCTAAGCAAAGCCCGTCGGTTTGCTTACTGGGTAGCCTGGAATATTGATGGGGGAAACCTCAAGAAAATTACGCGTAAAAACCTGAGCTTCGCACTGGACCCCCGCTTGCCCGCCGAATATCAGGTGGGCGACTCGCTGTACGCCAACAATCGTCTGGATCGGGGACATATTGCCCGACGGGCCGATCTGATCTGGGGCACCATGGCCGAAGCTCAGCAAGCCAATAGAGACTCCTTTTTCTTCACCAACATTACTCCGCAAATGGACAATTTCAACCAGAGTTCGCAGGGTGGAATCTGGGGGCAACTGGAAGATGCGGTATTCGAACAAACGGAGGTGGATCACTTAAAAGTAAGTGTCATTGGCGGACCCATTTTCCGAACGGACGACCAGGTCTTTCGCGGCGTAGCCATTCCACGTGAATTTTATAAAATTCTGGCTTATGTAGAAGCGAGTACACTGAAAGTCAGGGCATTCCTGCTCACGCAGAATCTCAATGATTTGTCCTTTCTGAACTTAGATGCCTTTAAAGTGTATCAGGTAAGTCTGACGGAACTTGAGCAACGGGCAGGTTTTACGCTTTCAGACCTTCTGAAAAACGCCGATGATTTTGCCGTGGAGGTGCGTGGGATGCTGGCTCCAGCTGAACGGCAACCCCTGTCGTCGCTTTCGGATATTCAGTGGTAGGAAAAGGAGCGGAAGCATGGCGAAAAAACGAGTAATCATTTCTTAGACCTTCGATACTGATTTGATTATGGAACCGATTCAATCCTTTCGCGAGCTTTCGCTTCCGGCAGTCCTTCGCCCTTCGTACTATCCATCGCCGCTGGCCTGGGAAGATCAGGTGCTGTATTTTCTGTTACTCGACCGATTTTCCGATGGGCAGGAACAGGATTATCTGAACAATGAAGGCCAGCTCGTTACTTCGGGACAAACACCCCGTTTCCAACCCGAAGACGCCGGTAATGCCCTGACGCCCGATGCTGAAGCCTGGCAGCAGGCAGGCGAACGTTTTGTGGGCGGAACGCTCCGTGGACTGAAAAGTAAGATCGGTTATCTGAAACGCCTGGGAATTTCAGCGATCTGGATTAGTCCGGTTTTCAAACAAGTCGCCTCGCAGGAAACGTATCACGGCTACGGAATCCAGAATTTTCTGGAAATTGAACCCCGCTTCGGAACGCAACAGGATTTAATCGAAGTCGTGGAAACGGCCCATGAGCACGGCATCTATGTAATTCTGGATATTATTTTAAACCATTCTGGTGACGTATTTGCCTACGAAACCGGACAACCCGTATACGCCAGCGGTTCCGTTTTTCCGGTACGTGGGTATCGAAATGCGGAGGGGCAGCCTACGTTGCCCTTTGCTCCGCAGCCAGCCGGAGCCTGGCCCGACGGAGCCGTGTGGCCCTCCGAACTACAGCACCCCCAAACCTTTACCCGAAAAGGTAAAATTCAGTATTGGGATCACGATCCGGAATTTCTGGATGGTGACTTCGAATCCCTGAAGGACATTCATCATGGGTACGGACCTCTGGATGCCTACCAGCCTTCCGAGGCACTCCTGCACCTCGCCGAAGCGTATAAATACTGGATTGCCCTGGCGGATCTCGACGGCTTTCGAATCGATACCGTTAAGCACATGGACCTGGGAGCGACCCGGTTTTTCTCTTCGGTCATCCGGGAATTTACCTTGGCAATCGGCAAGGAAAATTTTTACCTGATCGGAGAAATAACGGGCGGTCGTCAGCGGGCATTTACCACGCTGGAACTTACGGGACTCGATGCGGCACTGGGCATCGACGATATTCCCGACAAACTGGAGTACCTGGTAAAAGGATACCGTAATCCAGCGGAATACTTCAGTTTGTTTCGCAATTCAGAACTACTTCAGAAAGAATCCCACAGCTGGTTCCGGAACAAGGTGGTCACCCTGTTCGACGATCACGATCAGGTACGGAAGGGGCCACAAAAGGCTCGTTTTTGTGCCGATGCGACGGGCTCCCGGCAATTACTGGCGGTGATCGGTTTCAATGTTACTTCGCTGGGTATCCCCTGTTTGTACTACGGAACGGAGCAGGCGTTTGACGGACACGGTGGCCACGACCGCTATATCCGGGAGAGTATGTTTGGGGGAGCCTTCGGAGCCTTTCGTAGCAAAGGAGTGCATTTCTTTTGGGAGGATAGCCCCTGGTTTCCTGAAATCAGCAAGCTACTGGCGGTACGTAAACAGGAAATCGCCCTGCGACGCGGTCGGCAGTACCTGCGGGAAATTTCCGGCGATAGTATTCATTTTGGTTACCCGCGTCTTTGGGGAGCGTCTATGCAGTCGGTCGTAGCCTGGTCCCGGATTCTGCATACGCAGGAAGTACTCTGTGCTTTCAATACCGACGTCAATCAAAGCCAAACGGCTTGGGTCACCGTAGATAACGACCTCCATACCACCGGCGACGTACTTACCTGCCTGTACACCACCCATCCAGAGGCTACTTTGACGAGCGTATCTGTAGCAGCCCGTAATGGAAAGGCAGTTCAGCTTACTCTGCCGCCGGGTGGTTTCGTCCTGTATAAAAAGCAGTAGCGATCCTTTCAAAAATTTACTTACGGAAAGTAATGGCGATCCCCGTCAGCAACAGGATTCCTCCCAGCATCATGGAAGCAGAGAGTTGTTCGCCCAGCAGCAGCCACGCTAGGAGGGCGGTTAAAACGGCCTGACTGAGTAAACTAATGGACACCTGCTGAGCGGGAATGTGCGTTAAGGCATAACTGACCGAAAACCAGCCCAGGAGTTGACAAACCAATGACTGCGTCAACAACGATTCCCAAACCAGCGTGGAAAAGCCGTTTAGCTTCTCTCCCCCTAAAAGGCACAAAAACAGCAGGAAGATACTCCCAACCGTCGTCATGCAGGCCATGAAATTGAGGATATTGACGCTTCGCAGTACTCTTTTGCTGAGCATGAGGTAGGCGGCGTAACAAATCCCGGAGAGCAGGCCTAATCCAAATCCTCGATCAAAGGCCAGGTCCGCAAAAAGTTGAAACCCCATGAATAGGACCAGCCCCGCCAGGGCGACCACCACACCCAGCCAGAAAAACCGATTAGGCTTTTGCGGCAGAAACAAAAAAGAAGTCAGCCCTACCCAAATCGGAGACAGATTCGTAAGCAAGCTGGCCTGGGTGGCTGAAGAGTATTGAATGGAGAGATTCCAGGAGGCAATATCTGCCGCAAACAACACGCCGCAGCCGACTAGCGGTTTCCAGAATCGCAGCGTTTCACGCTTCCATTGGTTTCGTCCCAGCACGTAAGGCCAAAGTAGGAGGCTGGCGATACTTAGGCGATAAAAAGCCGCTGTAACCCCGGAAACAGGCGTTACCCGAATTAGAATCGGATAGATACTGATACAGAGAATGCCCGCAAACAACCACAGGCGGGGCGAGGAAAACGTCATACGCATGGATAAACTCAAAAGTGCGAAGCCAACGTGTGATAAGCCCGGGATCGCATCGCCAGCAGGGTAACGATAAAGCCGATGATCCCCGTCAGGGTGAAGACAAGAGCTAGACCGCGGTCCGAGCCGGTACCAAACCAGGATCCCAGCCACTGTACGCCCGCTCCGGTAGTCATGAAAGGAATAAAAATGTACTGGGCAATGGGACCGATCAGTAGGGCTGTAATCGGTGAAGCGGCCTGTTCCAGACTCTGGGAAAAGCCAAACACCCGCCCCAGTCGATCGGGCGGAATGACCTTCTGGACAATGGTCTGTTCGGCGGCTTCTACTACGGGAATCAGACACATGTAGATTAGAAGTCCGACGCTTAGCAGTACAATCGAAGCCTGCAACGTAAAGAAAATGCAGACAAACCACATGATCAGATTGGTGAGAAATAGCGTACGTAACGGCTTGCCACCGAGGCCCTGACGAGCAACAATCAGTCCACCAATAATAAAACCCAGACTCAGAAAACCCCAGAGGATGCCCCAAACCTGTACCGACACCAGCGACAGTCCGTAGGCATCCATCAGGGACATGAATACGCCGCCCAGAAAGTTATTAAAGCAGTTGAAAAAGATCAGCCCGAATAAACCGGGGATTTCCTGAATGATAGCAATGGTATGACGAACGTTAAAACTGACCGGCGGAGCCTCGGCGTGGGCGTGGTTAAGCTCTTGAATCGAAAGCGTAGAAAGGTGCAGAACAACCAGTAACGTCAGGCCAATGGCCAGTACCAGTGTCCAGAACATCCCTAGAAAGCCAATCACCAGACCACTAAAAATGGAAGCGGCCAGGAACGATACGCCATTGGCCGTCCCTACCATCCCATTGGCTTTGTCACGTTGGGATTCGGGAAGAAGAATGGTTACCAGGGTAGAAAGGGCAATGCTGCGGAGGTTCCCAGCGATAGCCCCAATCAAAGCCAGCGTAATAAACACCCAGAGTTGCCAGCTACCGGGGTTCCGAAACGTTGTCTCGGAGGTGGAAAGGTAAATGCCCGCGGCCACAACGTACAACAGCAGCGAACTACTACTCGAAAGGAGCATGGCTAGCTTCTTGGGGTAACGATCCACGAGTGTACCCAGGAAAAAGCCCGTAACGGCGACTGTTCCGGAATAAACTCCTGCCATGATGGAGGTGGTTAATACGGATTTCGTTTCCAGATACACCCAAAAGGTTAGGGCAAACCAGACAAAATTATTGGTTAATGAAGCGGCCAGGGTATTGATCAGAACGGCCAGAAAAGTCTTATTTTGGAGGGGCTGTTCAGATTCCTTTGACTCGGGGGTATTCATGCCGTACATGCATTTAGAGTGGGCAAAGGTACGGTAATCGGTTCAAGTGCAAGCGGGGATTTCCGCCAAACGGCAGGGTGGATTGCGACTTATTTTTCCTGAGGGGTATTTCGAACGACTAGTTCCGTTAACTGGGACCTAAGTATGTTTGGTATGCGGAACTCCATGGCTAGGTTGGCTTGAAATTCGACTTTGGAAACTAAGCAGGGAACTTCTTGCCGGCATTGCTGGCAGTTAATGGATTGGTGGTAAGGGACAAAAGCCTGAGATTGGACTTGACTTCTAAATTGCTTACGGTTGGTAACTGACAAGCCGACCAAGCATACGAAATCTTTTATACCTTTCCCTTTTAATCAAACGCTTCCATGACTGATCAGTCTTCCATCACTCAACAATTGCTTGACCGTCTCTGGGCACGCTACCAGCAACGGGTGCCGTATGCCCAGCATTACGCAGCCTTAGTCCTTGAGAAGGGCGGTCAGGTCGTTAATGACCACTGTGCATTCCGGACGTTCAACACGCGTACCGGTGAACAAACGCCCGGGTTAGAAGCCATCGGTTTTATTCTGGAATGTTTGGGATATCAGAAAATCAGTCCGTACGCATTCCCGACCAAACACCTGAATTCCTGGCATTACCAGCACCCTACGGAGGCTCACTTTCCCAAGTTTTTTGTTACGCAACTCGACGTAACCCAACTTTCCGGGCGGGCTCAGCAGTTACTTTCGGAGGCCGTTGCTCATACGCCGGATTTGCTGGCGGGTACCCCACGGGAATTATTACAGCGATTAAAAGGCCAGCAAGAGCTTGAAGACGAATCGGCGGTAACGCTGGTATCGGCCCTGGAAAATTTCTTCACGCGACCCTGGCCCGCACCTCGTCGCGAAACGGTTTTGACTTTAAACGAAGAATCGCAGTTTGCGGCCTGGACTCTTCTGCACGGGAATGCGGTCAATCACTTCACGGCTTACATCAACTTTCAGCAGGTTCCTGAATGGCCCGATCTGGAAACAACCATTGCGGGTCTACAAGCCGCGGGCATTCCTATGAAAACTCAAATCGAAGGGGAGCGGGGCAGTAAATTACGCCAGTCCTCGACCCAGGCCGTTGACGAGGATTGCCCCGTAACCGAAGCCGATGGCAGTACCGGAACCCTCCGCTGGAGCTATGCCTATTACGAACTGGCCGAGCGGGGTCAGGAAAACGGAGTCTGGTTTGAGGGTTTTCTGGGAGATCAGGCTACTAATCTTTTTGAAATGACGAAACGGTAATTTTAGGACTATTGCTCGGCCGTATCTAAAGGACTAAACTCCGTCTGGGTGAATAACGAAGCTTTAAAAAGGCCGTTTTCGTTTCGGAAGTTTGTACCTGTGCAACCTTTGGGGCAGGAAAGCGGTTACTGGATAAGAACTTTATTCGAAGGAACGCTTAGGTTATCCTTCGATTTGCATGAACGTATACGAAGAATGTTAAGTCTTAGTTTAAAAGAAGATACCCGCACCTCCCATCAGCAACTTGAAAAACAGGTTGTTCAGCGGTTGAAAGCCATCACGAACCAAGCCGATTACGCTGATTTCCTGAAGCATTTCTACGCCTACTTTCACGCGGTTGAACAGGCTATTGCCCCCTATATTACGCCGCAGGTACTACCCGATTACGCGGAACGTCGCCATGCTTCTTTCCTGAAGGCGGATCTGGAAACCCTCGGGAGTACGAGTGACGACTTACCCGCTGCTACGGCTCCGGCCATTGAGACCGCAATACAGGCTTTAGGAGCTTTGTACGTCATGGAAGGTTCTATCATGGGGGGTAGTACTATCGTAAAAATGCTGGAAAAAGTAGGCATTACGCAAGGTGTTTCCTTCTTCTCAGGATATGGTCCAGCTACGGGAAGTATGTGGAAAACCTTTACGGAAGTGCTCAATGCTCAGGGCCGTACCGAAGCGGATAAAGCTCAGGCCGTTGCTACAGCGAACGAGACCTTTACGCGTTTTGGTGACGTATTCGCCGAAAGTCGCGTGTAAAAAGGCAGTATAGACGCTCATTCCTTGTAAACAGGCCGTTGCTAGACATACCAATAGCCGTATTTAAATCGCTTTCCCGGTTTTGACTACGGTCTGTAAAATTTACGAGATTCCCCTTTCAAAGATTATTTGTTCCAAAAGAGGAATTGATACTCAACGCAAGGCCTAAAAAAACGGTGAATGTGCTTCGCCGGTTTTTTAGGCCTTGCGTTACCATGACGATCGATCGAACAGACTCGATCCTTAGCGAGATTAAATTAATGAATCGTCGCTAAGGAAGCAGGTATATGGTAATCGTTTTACGTGGCTTTGCTTATCTTCGCCCATCGTACAAACCTCTAATACTATGTCTCCCCTCTGGAAAGCGGCTTTACCAACGCTGGTTCTTTTGCTAGCTGCAGTAATACCAATGCAGGCTCAGCAAGTCATTCCTCTGTATTCAGGTGCCAT
>NZ_JBMDWJ010000340.1:0-6076 GCF_048595215.1 Siphonobacter sp. | reverse complement strand
AGGAATCTATTTCTTTCCGGGAAAACGTCCGTTGCTACGGCTGTTTTCGTACTTCTTCACTCGTTACGTCTCCCCCTATTGGCTTGTGCTTTCATGCGACATGAAACGTCCCATGACCGTATTTGTCAACAATCAAGCCGTTCAGACGAAAGACGCCGTGTCTTTACGTTCGCTGCTGACGCAACTGGAGCTTGCCGAGAAAAAAGGCATCGCCGTTGCCGTCAACAACGCCATTGTCCCCCGTCTTACCTGGGACCAGTTCATCGTATCCGAAAACGAGAAAATCACCATTCTTCAAGCCACTCAGGGAGGTTAACATGAAAAACGAAAAACTGCCAACGCCTCAGACCATCACGCGGGAACCCCTTACCGGCTCCCGGAAAATCTACGTTCCCGGAACCCTGCACGACATTCGCGTCGCCATGCGGGAAATTACCCTTTCGGATACCATCAGCTACATCGGAGAAAAAGAAGTACGTCAACCCAATGCTCCCGTCACGGTCTACGATACCAGCGGCCCGTATACCGACCCTGAAGTATCCATTGACCTAAAACAAGGGCTGCCCCGCTTACGGGAAAACTGGATTCAGGAACGCGGCGATGTTGAACAACTCCCTGGTTTCTCTTCCGAATACTGCCGTGAACGCATGGCCAACCGTAGTCTGGATTCACTCCGGTTTGACCACATTCGCTTACCCTTACGGGCCAAAGTGGGACAAAACGTTAGCCAGCTCCACTACGCCCGGCAAGGCATCATCACTCCCGAAATGGAATACATCGCCATCCGGGAGAATCAGCGAATTGAGGAACAGTCTGCATCGCTGAGTCACCAGCATCCGGGTCAGAGTTTTGGAGCTAATACGCCTAAAAAGTTCATTACGCCGGAGTTCGTTCGTCAGGAAGTAGCCGCTGGACGAGCCGTCATTCCTTCCAATATCAACCACCCGGAAAGCGAGCCCATGATTATTGGCCGCAATTTTCTGGTAAAAATCAATACCAACATCGGTAACTCCGTAGTGACTTCCAGTATCGAAGAAGAAGTTGAGAAAGCCGTATGGAGCTGCCGCTGGGGCGGCGACACACTGATGGATTTATCGACGGGTAAGAACATTCACGAAACCCGCGAGTGGATCATCCGCAACTGTCCTGTACCCGTGGGAACCGTACCCATTTATCAGGCTCTGGAAAAGGTAAACGGCAAGGCGGAAGACCTGACCTGGGAGATTTTCCGGGATACGCTCATTGAGCAGGCCGAGCAAGGCGTGGATTATTTCACCATCCATGCCGGCGTGTTATTACGGTACATTCCGCTGACGGCCCGCCGTGTCACGGGTATCGTCTCCCGGGGTGGAAGTATCCTGGCCAAATGGTGTCTGGCTCATCACAAAGAAAACTTCTTGTATACGCATTTTGAGGAAATCTGCGAAATCATGAAGGCATACGACGTGTGCTTCTCCCTCGGCGATGGCCTACGTCCCGGCTCGATTGCCGATGCCAATGATGCCGCCCAGTTTGCCGAACTCGAAACCCTGGGTGAACTCACGAAAATTGCCTGGAAACACGACGTACAGGTGATGATCGAAGGTCCCGGCCACGTGCCCATGCACCTTATCCAAGAGAACATGGACAAGCAACTGGAACACTGTCAGGAAGCTCCGTTTTACACGTTGGGACCGCTCACGACGGACATTGCTCCGGGCTATGACCACATTACCTCGGGTATCGGAGCCGCTTTGATTGGCTGGTTCGGTACGGCCATGCTGTGCTACGTAACACCGAAGGAACACCTGGGTTTACCCAACAAAAAAGACGTAAAAGACGGGGTAATTACCTACAAGATCGCCGCTCACGCCGCCGACCTGGCGAAAGGCCATCCGGGGGCTCAGTATCGCGATAATGCTTTGAGTAAAGCCCGTTTCGAATTCCGCTGGGCTGATCAGTTTAATCTTTCGCTCGACCCGGATACGGCCCGTGAATTCCACGACGAAACGTTGCCCGCCGAAGGAGCCAAACTCGCTCACTTCTGCTCCATGTGCGGCCCTCACTTCTGCTCGATGAAAATCACGCAGGAAGTACGGGCGTACGCCGAAGAGAACCAACTACAGCACGAGGAAGTCTTCGACGAAGCAATGAAGCACAAAGCGAAAGAATTTGTCGAACAGGGCGGAGAAATCTATTTATGATTCAGACTGAACGTCCGTACGTCCTCAGCATTGCCGGACTCGATCCCAGTGCCGGAGCCGGAATCCTCGCCGATATAAAAGTTTTTGAATTGAATCAGGTATACGGACTGTCCGTCTGTACCGCTCTGACCATGCAGCACGACGCAGATTTCCGGGCTCTGGAATGGGTACCGCTGCCGACGATTCTGGACCAGTGTCAGCCTTTATTCGAACGGTATCCCATTGAAATTGTCAAGATTGGGTTGATCGAATCGTTTGCCGTACTGGATCAGTTGACGGACTGGCTGCTTCAGCAAAATCCGGGTATACAAATCATCTGGGACCCCATTCTGAAAGCCTCGGCCGGATTCACGTTTCACGAAGGAAGCCCGTATACAGAATTCGAAACGGTACTACGACGCCTGCGAATCCTGACGCCCAACGCCTGGGAAGCTCAGCAACTAACCGGCATCGATTCACCCCTGGAGGCGGCGAAGGTGCTTAGTCAATACTGTTTGGTTTACCTGAAAGGTGGTCACGTTGAACCCGTGGAGGAAACCGTTACGGATTATCTCCTTCGGGAAGGAGAAGTACTGGCCGCGTATCCGGCTCCTCACCTGCCCCAGGGCGAGAAACACGGCAGTGGCTGCGTACTATCTTCAGCTCTGGCGGCTGGACTGGCCAAAGGGCAATCGATTTCGGAAACGGGTAAATCTACCCGTCAGTACATGAACCGCTATCTGGCCAGCACGCCGTATCTGCTGGGTTTTCATACACTATGACCATTAGTTCGTTTCACTACATCGTTACCCAACCCGAGCAGGCTGCAGTAGCCTGCTCGGCGGGGGCCGACTGGATTCAGCTTCGCCTGAAAAACAAACCATACGAAGACTGGAAAGCCATCACTCAGGAAACGCAGGCCGTTTGTAAGGCTTCTGGTGCCCGCCTCATTATCAATGACAATCCGCATCTGGCCGGAGAAATCGGGGCTGACGGCGTACACCTGGGTAAAGAAGATATGCCCCTTGCCCAGGCCCGTAAGTTAGTAGGCTCAGAGATGATTATTGGCGGAACGGCCAATACGCTCGAGGATATTCTCCTGCACTACCAAAGTGGAGCGGACTACATCGGTTTAGGCCCCTATCGCTTTACCACCACGAAAGAAAAGCTCAGCCCCATTCTAGGACTCGCTGGGTATCAACGCATCCTGGATGGGTTGCGGCAACAGGGCATTTCCATTCCAATCATTGCCATTGGAGGAATTACGCAGCCCGATGTCCCACTCCTGCGGCAGGTGGGCGTTCACGGCATTGCCGTTTCCTCAGCCGTTTCTGCCGCGGCTGATCCCGCCGAACAAACCCGTTTGTTTTTAACTCTTTTGTATGAATCCGTCTCTGACCATCGCCGATAAAACCTTCACGTCCCGCCTCTTTACGGGTACGGGCAAGTTTGGGTCTTCTTCCCTCATGCGGGAAGCCCTGCACGCTTCGGGTACGGAGCTGATCACGGTCGCTCTTAAGCGAGTGGACGCTATGCATACGCAGGAGGATGATTTGCTTTCCCACCTGCCGACGGCTCATCTGTTGCCCAATACCTCGGGCGTACGAACGGCCCGCGAAGCCGTCTTTGCCGCCCAAATGGCCCGTGAAGCTCTGGAAACGCATTGGCTTAAACTCGAAATTCACCCCGATCCGCGATACCTGCTCCCTGACCCTATTGAAACGCTTAAGGCGGCGGAAGAACTCGTAAAACTGGGCTTTGTGGTCCTGCCTTACATCCACGCTGATCCCGTTTTGTGTAAGCGTCTGGAAGAAGTGGGCGTAGCCGCCGTCATGCCTTTGGGAGCTCCCATTGGGACGAACAAAGGCCTGCGAACGCTGGATTTCCTGGAAATCATCATCGAACAAAGTACCGTTCCCGTAGTCGTGGACGCTGGTTTGGGAGCTCCCTCCCACGCCGCTGCCGCGATGGAACTCGGAGCTGATGCGGTACTGGTAAATACGGCCATTGCCGTTTCATCCGACCCGGTACGTATGGCTCAGGCGTTTAAACTAGCCGTTGAAGCCGGACGAATGGCCTACGAAGCCCGACTGGCCCAGCCCATTACCTGGGCTCAGGCCAGCAGTCCGCTGACGGCTTTTCTGGACGAGCTTTCGTAAGACTTCTCATTCGTAGCATTCACTACGGTCGTTGCCCTGTTGTAGGCCCGACCGTAAATCAGATTCTGGTATGTTTAAAGATTGGTTTGACCGCTATGCGTGGGATACGGTCGTTGGTGACATTCACGAGACCACGCCACAACGGGTCGAACAGGCCCTGGCAACGTCTAAACGCAGTCTAGATGATTTCAAAGCATTGATTTCTCCCGCAGCTCTGCCGTATCTGGAACCGATGGCCCAGCAAAGTCGCCAGCTCACGCAGCGGCGTTTTGGCAAGACGATCCAGATGTACGCCCCGCTGTATTTGTCCAACGAATGCCAGAATATCTGTACGTACTGTGCCTTTAGTCTGGATAATAAAATCCGCCGCAAAACACTGACGGACGAGGAAATATTGCTCGAAGCTCAGGCCATCAAACAGCTGGGGTATGACCACGTGTTGCTGGTTACCGGCGAAGCCAATCAGACCGTGGGCGTTGCGTATATCCAGCACGCCATTCGGCTGATTCGTCCCTTGTTCGCTCATATTTCGATGGAAGTGCAGCCGTTAGATCTTCCGGAGTACAAAACGCTGATTGCCGAAGGCCTGCATACGGTACTGGTTTATCAGGAAACGTACCACGAAGAAACGTACAAAACGCACCATCCCAAGGGTAAGAAATCAAACTTCCGCTACCGACTCGATACGCCCGACCGACTGGGCAAAGCCGGTATTCATAAAATGGGCTTGGGAGCCTTACTAGGCCTCGAAGACTGGCGAGCGGATAGCTTTTTCACGGCTTTGCACCTGCAGTACCTTCAGAAAACCTACTGGCAAAGCAAGTACAGCATTTCGTTTCCCCGCTTACGCCCCATTCAGCTTACGGATGAGGTACACCGCTTCAAATCCTGCATGAGTGACCGTGAGCTGGTACAACTGATCTGTGCGTATCGGCTGTTCAATGAAGACGTAGAGCTTTCGCTTTCTACGCGGGAAACGCCCCGCTTCCGCGATCACCTCATCCAGCTCGGCATTACGAGTATGAGTGCCGGATCGAAAACCAATCCGGGAGGTTACGCCGTCGAGCCGGAGTCGCTGGAGCAGTTCGAGATTTCGGACGAACGTACGCCCGCTCAAATTTCATCGGTAATCCGTAATCAAGGGTACGTACCGGTCTGGAAAGACTGGGACCCTTCTTTTGTATGAACGAAGACGAACTCAAACGATACAGCCGCCACATTCGCCTCCCGGAGGTAGGTCTGGTCGGACAGGAACGGCTGAAAAATGCCCGCGTGGCCGTCGTCGGGGCGGGTGGATTGGGTTGCCCCATACTGCAATACCTCACAGCGGCGGGCGTAGGTACGCTGGGCATCATCGACGGGGATACGGTCGAACTGAGTAATCTTCAGCGACAGATCCTATTTTCGACCGCTCACATCGGTCGCAACAAAGCCGCAGTGGCGGCGGAAGTTTTGTACCAGCAGAATCCACACCTCGACTACGACGTTCATGCCTGTTTCCTGACGCCTGAAAACGCCGAAACGATTCTGGCCTCTTACGATTTCGTCGTGGATGGTTCCGATAATTTCGCTACGCGGTATCTGGTCAACGATGCCTGCGTGCTACTGGACAAACCGCTGATTTTTGGCTCGATTTACAAATTTGAGGGGCAGGTCAGCGTCTTCAATTACCAGGGTGGCCCTACCTATCGCTGCCTGTACCCGGAGCCCAGTGAACTGGAAGCCTGCAGTATCGTAGGTGTTCTGGGCGTTTTG
>NZ_JBMDWJ010000339.1:0-42630 GCF_048595215.1 Siphonobacter sp. | reverse complement strand
CACCTTGTTTGCCAGTTTTGCCAACCAGGGACAATTCAATAAGGCGTATTTTCTAAAAAACCCGGATTTTCATAATGCAACAGAACTCGTCAGTGAGGAAGCCAGCTTTCTTATTACGCAGATTCTAACGCAGGTAGCTCGTCCGGATTTACCTAACAACTACGCCTATACGTATCGATTACCGAAAATAGCCTGGAAAACGGGGACTTCGTTCGGGAAAAAAGATGCCTGGAGTATCGGCTACAACGCTCACTATACCGTTGGGGTTTGGGTAGGTAACTTTTCGGGTGAAGGCGTCCCCGAACTCAATGGAGCTAATACGGCCACGCCCCTACTCTTCGAAATCTTCAATACGATTGATTACAACGCCGCGGCTCAGGGCTTGCCTACACCCAACGGACTGGCCACGCGGCAGGTTTGTGCCGAAACGGGCCAGTTACCCAGTGAGTTCTGCACCCACACATTACCAGATTACTACTTGCCGGGTGTTTCTTCGACGCAACGTTGTACCCATAAAAAACGCGTATGGCTGGACCTGAAACGGCACATGAGCTATTGCCCCTACTGTAAGCCGGAAGAGGGAAGCATAGAAACCTGGGTGGCCCAGGATCCGCCCGAGCTGATCCACTGGTACGAAACCCGGCACATTGCCTACGAACGCGTGCCACCGCACAACCCGGCCTGTACGCGAGTGGCTGCAACCAGCCAGCAGCTCATCATTACCTATCCGGTGGATGGAGCTACGTATCGCCTGAGTCGGCAGGAGAAAAATCAGTTATCGCTCCATGCTCAGGTAGGTAATGAAGTAAAAAAAGTGTACTGGTACATCAACGATCAGCTCATTCAAACGGCTGATCCTACGCAAGCGGTGTTCTGCCAGCCACCCGCCGGTCGGGTAAAAATTTCCTGTGCCGATGATCAGGGCAGGCACCGCGATAGCTATATCCAGGTAAGCTATCAGGATTGAAATACCGCATCCAATTGAGCCCGAGTCAGCGGCTTTTCCAGCGACCCTTTCACATAGGGATAGAGCTGGGTCTTTTCCCGGTCCCGTATATCTATCGAAGAAGAAAGGATATAAATATGAATATACGCTTGTGCCTGAGTCATGAACGTTTCCAGGGCATCGAGTACTTGCCAACCCGTTAATTCAGGCATATTTAAATCCAATAAGACCAGGGTTAATTGGGGTGTTTGCAGACTTAATACATACGCGAGCCCTTCTTCGGGATTGGTAAAAGCCCGAATAGGAACGGGTTGGGGAAAATACCGTCCCAGTAGATACGTACAAATTTTGTTATTGAGGGGATCGTCGTCGATCAAAATAATCGTTTCAGGGATTGTCATATACTAACGGCGGAGAGCACGGGGAATTTTAGCGTAAAGCGGGACCCACGCCCTAACTCACTCTCTACAAAAACCTGGCCTCCTAATAATTCCACTTGCGTTTTCATTAAATATAAACCCATACCCTTGCCTTCAATGGGACGATGAAAGCGTTGATACAGGCCAAATACCTGCTCGGATTTACGACGTAGATCAATTCCTAGCCCATTGTCTTCCACGACCAGCTGAAAGATGTCCTCCTGCATGGCCCCACTAATGTAGATGAGGGGTTCCTGATCAGGCTGACTAAACTTAAGAGCATTAGAAATGAGCTGGGAGACAATACTATAGAAGTATGAACGAACGGTATACC
Organism: Siphonobacter sp.; assembly: GCF_048595215.1. Lineage (NCBI taxonomy): Bacteria > Pseudomonadati > Bacteroidota > Cytophagia > Cytophagales > Cytophagaceae > Siphonobacter > Siphonobacter sp. Next base: position 40,931 of record NZ_JBMDWJ010000339.1, on the reverse strand, counting down.
ACTCGTCCACCTGTGAAAAATCCGTCACCAGCTGGGCACGTTTAGCCGTTAAAGAGGGCTGTAATTGAGCTTGTATGTGGGCAACGAGTTGCGGTAAGTCTACCCATTCCTTCTCCGTGGGTACTTCATTGCGTAGGCTTACAATCTGATTAAGGTCTTTAATTACCTGATCCAGCCGCTGGGTGCACAGAACCACATCTTCCAGAAGCTGCTGCCGCTCGGATTCCGGCAGATCCGGTTGCTGCAACATTTCGGTTAGTCCCAAGACATTAGCTACGGGAGCACGAAGGTTATGGGAAACAATGGAAGCGAACTGTTCGAGGTTATGGTTTTTCAGCAATACTTCCTGCGTCATGCGTTGCTGCTCCAACTCCACCTGTTTCCGCCGACTGATGTCCTGCATACTTAAGCAAAGACCCAGCACCTGTTCTTCCCGAACCAAATGGATGGTCACATAAAAATAAAGTTCTCGCTGTTCATCGTAGAGTTCATACCCAACTCCTTCGCCCGTGGTGAGCACCTGCTGTAACAAGGCCTCGACCACCAGTCGCCGCTCGGGTGATACTAAGTCGATAAATCGTTCGGTATGGGCCACGTGGGGCTTCGTCTCCGGCCGACACAACTCCGTAAACCGATGATTATACAAACGAATCCTTCCTTCCGTATCTAACAAGACATAGCCTATTTCCGTATGATCCAAGACGACGCGTAGATTGGCTTCCGAACGTTTGAGTTCCTCAAGGGCTTCTTTGCGTTGCGTAACATCCACTTGATAGCCTTCCCAAACAACGGTTCCATCGTCCAAAAGACGCGGCGTAGCTCGTACCCGAACCCAACGAGCGTCCTGATGAGCATTGATCACCCGCAATTCGATCTTCAGGGGTTGACGATTTTTTAAAGAGGCCCGAAGTTTTTCCCGAAGTTGCTGGTAGTCATCCGGATGGATCCGTTTGAATAATAGATCTGCATTATGGAGTACTTCTTGAGCGGGTTGTCCCGTAGCTTCTCGCACCGTATCACTCACATACGTAAAACGTATGGGTTTGCCGGGCTCCTGCACGGCCTGAAAAATCATCAGTCCATACAGGTGATTGCTCAGTAAGGCCAACTGGGCCTTTTTTTGGGAAATTTCTTCTTCGGCTTGTTTTCGGTCCGTGATATCAGCGGCCTGCAAAATGAAGTGATGCGGCTCCAGGTCCAAGCGAGCGATGGAAAGGAGTACCCAAACGATCTTTCCCGTCTTGTGAACGTAACGCTCTTCGGTTTGATAGGTTTGCTGTTGACCCAGCCGTTCAAACGTTCGAGGGTTCTCGCCATACGTAAGGGAGTCAAAGGTTTTGCCCAGCATTTCTTGCTCCGTATACCCCAGCATCTGACAGAAAGCCCGATTGACGGTCAGGCAAACGCCTTCCTTTGAAGTCAAAGCCACGCCGCTGGCCGAATACTCCAGAGCCGTACGGAAGAGCTTTTCACTTTCCTCTATCTTCCGACTGCTGTATACCAAAGAAGTAATATCCTGAAAATTACCAATAATGGCGTTTAGACCCTCCAAGTCAAGTTTATTGACGATGTATCCTTCCAACCACCGGGTTTGTCCCTGGGCATTGACAATACGGTGTCGGCTTTTGAAGGTTTGATCGGGATGGGCCATGAGTTCCCGGTACATTTCCGTCAAAGCGGGCAGGTCGTCGGGGTGCACCAGCTCGGCGTAGGGCTTTCCCAACAGGGTATCTAAATCATAGCCGGTGAGTTTGCTTACGTAGGGATTTCCGTACAGCCACCTTCCCTGCTGATCGATTAAGGCCATCGTATCCCGGCTGTTTTCACTCATCAGCCGAAACTTTTCCTCACTTTTTTTAAGGGCTTGATACGATTGTTTGGTAGCCGTAATATCCTGGATTTGTGAAATGAAGCAGGAGGTACTGCCCTGACGGGCCAGCGTAACCGTTAACAATCCCCAGACTACTGAGCCATTCTTATGCAAATAGCGTTTCTCCAAAGCGTAACTCGCGATTTCACCGCGTATCACTTGATGGGCCAAAGCAAGATCCTCGGCTAAATCTTTTGGATGGGTAATGGATTGAAAATCCATCTCGAGAAGTTCTTCTTCCGTATAGCCAATGAACTGACAGAGGGCTTGATTTACCCGAATCCACCTGCCATTGAGCTCAAGTAGGGCCATACCAATGGGTGCGTAACGCAGGATGGCTTCAAACTGTTGCTGCCCGGTTATTTGCTCTGCCGGCCACGCTTCGGCCAGGGCCAGAACGCTACTGCCCAGCTTCGTACCTTGGTCATCTAAACGCGGCATCACTTCCAAACGCAAGGATTGATGGGTACCCTGAGCCCGAAACTCATGGATAGCAGGGCTCGGGCTTTTCAGCTGATTTTGTAAATAGATATAATCCAGATCCCCCAAAAGGATTTGAAAAGGATCGTTGGTAGCACTTAGTTCCCGTAATTGGGCGTTACCATAGGTGTAGGTTCCTTGGCGGTCAAATTCGGCGTAATAAATTAATCTAGATTGATCTAGACCTGAAGAATGGGCAAAGCTTTGCATATAGTTGGCGGTCAAGCAAAAGCAATAACAGGTACTCTTCGCTACATAAACTAAGCGTATAAATTTCGAGAGAGGCAGCTATTGCGGAGAAGATAAATACCAAAGCAGGTGGGGTTGAATCCTGCTAGAAACCGATGAGAAAACTGGCTTTTTCCCTTCAGGTTTTTGATTGAGTACCTCTACCGTCCGCACTTCTTGGCTACATAAGTACTAAAGTCGAAATATACTCTCTTTTGCCTAGAAAACTAGGAATAAAAAGGAACAAGTACCTATTTTCAATTCGTTTATATCGCTTGCTTACGGCTTGATTCATAAAAAATCCCGTTTAGTAAGAAAAGTACGTGCTTTCTTAGTAAACGGGATTTTAAACAGGCCATAGCCTCTAATGTGCCGACCTATAGCCCTTTTTCTTTGACGAAACTTAATCCTCGCTGGCTGCTCCCAGAGCTCCGGAAACGAGCGAAACGATGAAGCTAAATATCAGGGCGATCAGCCAGTTGTCGACGGCAAACCCGTCCACGAGATAATCGGTCATTTTGATAATCAAAACGTTGATTACCAGGAGAAACAAGCCTAGCGTGAGAATGGTAATCGGCAGGCTAAGGAGTTGTAAAATCGGCTTAACGAATGTGTTGAGTAAAGCCAGTACAACGGCAACAATGAGAGCCGTCGTAAAACCATCGACCGAGACCCCGGGCAGAAAACTGGCCACCAGGTACACGACAACGGCATTAATCAATAAGCGGACAATAAGGCCCATAAGAAGAAGGTGTTAGTACAAAGGTTGAACATGCAAAATTTTGTACCAAAAACCTAGATCTCCCTAGTGATTATTGACGCTCGCGATGGCGATCTTCGAGAATAGCAATGACCTCGTCGAGATCGATATTGCGGTCTTCGAGCAGGATCAGGTAGTGAAACAGCAAATCTGCTGCTTCGTTTTTGAACAGCTGGTCGTCATTGGACATGGCTTCGATGACCAATTCAACGGCTTCTTCACCCACTTTCTGGGCAATTTTATTCGTACCACGAGCGAACAATTTAGCCGTATACGAACCTTCACTGGGGGATTGTTTCCGCTCCCGGATAATAGCTTTTAACTGATCTAAGAATTCAACGGCCATACAGAATGGGCAAGGTTGCCTTTAAAATGGGTAAAGTATGCCGGAAAGAGCCGATGCTCTTACCGGGGATTTTCTTCAAAAAAACAGGTATCGGCTCCCGTATGACACACGGGACCCACGGGTTCTACTTTAATCAACAACGTATCCTGATCGCAGTCGATACGGATTTCCTTGACGTGCAGAAAATGACCGGAGGTCTCACCCTTGGTCCACAGCCGATTTTTGGTACGGCTGAAAAAGGTGACAATCTGGTCGGCCTCCGTTTTGGCGTAGGCTTCTTCGTTCATAAAGCCCAGCATGAGCACTTTATTCGTCTGAACGTCCTGGATAATAGCTGGTACTAGACCGCCGGCTTTTTCAAAATTCAGTTTCATAAGACTTGATTACAGTCGCATCGTGACGCCCTTTTCCTGGAGGTACATTTTCAAAGGCTGAATACCAATTTCCCGGAAGTGGAAAATACTAGCGGCTAAGCCCGCGTCGGCTTTTCCGGTCGTGAATACTTCGTGGAAATGTTCCATTAACCCCGCTCCCCCCGAAGCAATCACGGGAATACTGAGTTGTCCGGAAACCGCCGCCGTAAGTTCGAGAGCAAACCCGGCTTTGGTACCATCGGCGTCCATGGAAGTCAGCAGTATTTCACCCGCCCCTCGTTCCTGAGCTTCTTTTGCCCAGGGCAAGGTACGCAGTTCGGTAGGCTTACGGCCCCCGTGCGTGTGTACGACGTGCTCGGTCGTCAGGCGAATTTCGTGGGTACTGACGCGTTCGTTGCCAAACCGGCTGGTCGTGGTTTCCTGATGGCTCACTACGTCGCTGGGTACGGAAATCTCCCGCGTGTCAATCGCTACAATGATGCACTGCGAACCGAACTGCAAAGCCAGTTCGTCGATGAGTTCAGGCCGACGGACGGCCGAAGAATTGATTGAAATTTTATCGGCTCCGGCGTTCAGTAAGGCCGATACATCGGCTACGGAACTGATACCGCCGCCGACGGTGAAAGGAATATTGACGTGACGAGCTACGTTACGAACCAGCTCCACGAGCGTTTTCCGGTTATCGACGGTAGCCGTAATATCGAGGAATACGAGTTCGTCAGCTCCTTGCTCGGCGTAGATGGCTCCGAGTTCTACCGGATCTCCGGCATCCCGCAGGTTCACGAAATTCGTTCCTTTGACCGTGCGTCCGTCCTTGATGTCCAGGCACGGAATGATGCGTTTGGTTAACATAGCTGCCTAGTTTTCAACGAAGGTACTTAAATCTTTCAGGGAAACCCGGCCTTCGTAAATGGCCTTCCCGACAATAACGCCGTATACGTTCATTTCCGCCAGCTTCTCCAGATCGGCCATTGAACTTACGCCCCCCGAGGCAATCACCCGCAGGGCTGGCGACTGCTCCTGAAGCTTCTGGTACAGGTCAAAACTAGGACCCTGTAAGAGCCCATCTTTGGCAACGTCGGTCGAAATGATGTACTGAATGCCTCTTTCTTCCCACTGCTTCACGAAATCATACACCCACAGTTCCGTTCCTTCTTCCCAGCCGCTTACAGCGATGCGTTCGTTTTTGGCGTCGGCTCCAAGAATCATTTTCTCACCCCCGTACTGACTGAGCCAGCTGGCAAACAAATCGGGATTTTTCACCGCAATGCTCCCGCCCGTCACCTGCGTCGCTCCGCTTTCGAAGACGATTTTCAGATCCTCGTCCGATTGCACCCCACCACCAAAATCAACCTGCAAACGCGTCTGTGTAGTAATGGTTTCGAGTACTTTCCAGTTAATGACCTTCTTGGCTTTGGCTCCATCGAGGTCCACCAGATGCAGACGCGTCAGTCCGGCTCCTTCAAATTCCTTGGCTACTTCCAGCGGATGGGCGTTGTAGACGGTTTTCTGCGAATAATCGCCCTGCGTCAATCGAACGGCTTTGCCTTCAATCAAGTCGATGGCGGGAATAATAAACATAGCTACCTAGAGTTTCAGGAAATTTTCAAGAATGAGCTGCCCTTCTTTTCCGCTGATTTCAGCGTGAAACTGAGCGGCGTAGAAATTGTCTTTGTGCAGCATCGCCGAAAAGGGCACGACGTAATCGCAACTGGCTACCGTGTATTCGCACACCGGAGCCGCGTAACTGTGCACAAAGTACATGTACGGATGGGGCGTCATCCCCTCCGTCAGTGGTGACTTCAGGTCGTACAAATTATTCCAGCCCACGTGCGGCACCTTCAGTTCGCCCGCCGGAAAACGTCTGACGTCCACCGGAAAAATGCCCAATGCCTGCGTCTGGTTTTCTTCCGAATACTGGCACATCAGCTGCATACCCACGCAGGTGCCCAGTACGGGTTGCTGGAGCGTAGGAATGACACGGTCAAGGCCCTTTTCCCGCAGGTACGCCATGGCGGTTGAGGCTTCGCCGACGCCCGGAAAAATGACCTTATCGGCAGTACGGATCTCGGCCTCATCGTCCGTCCAGAGGTACGATGCCCCGATGCGTTCCAGCGCATACATGACGCTCTGTACATTGCCGGCGTTGTATTTGATAATGACGGTTTTCATAACCTTCAGCGATTACGTTCGATCATAAAAAAACGCCCGATTCGGTGAATCAGGCGTTTGTATCTGTTATTCGGTGTTTGCTAGACCATAAAACCGGAATCACATCAGCCTGTTCAGCGGAGCCATACATGGGAATGATGATGAAATACGGTGCAATTCATACGGCAAAAGTAGAAGAATTTTCCAGAAATCGCATTTCTGCGAAGGGGATACACCCGCTTTTCTTTAAAACAGACTCATCTGATCGACTTTCGGCAAAAACTTAGGTAGCTTCAATGACAAGCCCAGCTGCGTATTCAATTCCTGAATCCAGTAGTTGGCCAGCTCGGGAGCACACTCACTCTGTCCGCAGTGAATGAACGCGTAGAGTTCTTCCAGCCCCTCCTGCTGCCATTTTTTAAGGCGTTGAATCCATTCGTCGGTACGGATATAATCCGTGGGATGTAGCTCATTACCCACAAAGCGAATCACGGCTTTGGGCACCGTCAGCGTCTGATGCAGGACATCCCGGCGACCGGACACATCGGTAATCACTGCCGCGTGCCCCGCCTCCCGCAGGATTTCGCAGGTACGGGCCCAGATGCGGGGATTAGCAAACCAGTCCGGATGCCGGAATTCCACCGCAATCGTCATTTCTTCCGGAATAAGTTTCAGGAATTCCACTAGTCCTTTTCCCTTTTGCGGCGTATAAGCCGGACCCATTTGCAGAAACGGAATACCTAAATGATCGCCCAGTTTGAGTAACTGCCGACAGAAAAATTGCGTCGCGTCTTCTACCCCGAGCAGTTCCTTTTCGTGACTAATCGCTTTGGGAAACTTGGGACAGTATTTAAAGCCCGGCGTAGCCTCTTCCAGCCAACGCTCGATGGTCTCGTCGTTGGGCATCTGGTAATGGGTACCGTTGAGTTCGATGGTATTGAACTGTTGGGTGTAATGAGCCAGTGCTTCTTTATCCTTCATAGCCGAAGGATAGATTTTACCCAGCCAGCTTTTCTCCATCCAGACGGGGCAACCCACATACGCGGGCAAGGGATGAGCCACCGGCTGGCCCGGCAATACCTGCGTATTCAGGGGCGAGTCGGCGGGAAGCGTAAAATTGATGGTATTGATTTGACTGGGTGAAACTTTACCAAAGTCCATGATACGTGCAAATTAGGTGGCATCCGCGATGAAAAAGTCAGGCCACCTTAGTCCCAGTCCTCGCCCAGTACTTTCCAGACCAGGCCTGATTCGTAGCCTTTGCTCAGGGCGTACCGAACCAGTTTCTGTTTCCGTACCCGTGGGTCGGTATCTTTGAGGGAGGCGTCTTTCTTGGCCAGTAAGCTTTTCAGCGAGTCGTGGTATTCCGTCTGGTCGATTTCTTCCAGCGCATTTTTGCGGTCGGTTTCGCCGAGGCCTTTCCGCCGCATTTCCATCTCAATTTTGATTTTCCCCCAGTGGCGGGTTCTGAATTTTCCCCGGGAAAAACTCTTGGCAAAGCGTTCTTCGCTGAGGTACCCGTCCTGAACTAATCGGGCCAGGATGGCTTCGGTATCTTCTTCGGATACCTCCCAGGCGTTGAGTTTCTGACGGACTTCCTGCATCGTTCGTTCCTGGTAGGCACAAAACGAAGCGGCCTGTCGTAGGGCATCTGCATTCATGGCAAAAAGGGCTTAATTCTTAAAATTACGAATTTTTCAGGGGATTTAAAACGCTCTTCTGTCTTCTTTTCAAAGAAAAAACAGAGAATATGTACCTTTGATTCTTCTTCAAACTTCCCTCAGCATAGCACTTGCGTTGACATGATTATACAGCTTTATCGATCCGCCTATAGCGGGCTTTCGCGATCTATATGGTTGCTGGCTCTGGTCATGTTTATCAACCGCTGCGGTACTATGGTAATTCCCTTTCTGGGGGTGTATCTAACGGAGTCCCTACACCTAAGTATTGACCAGTCTGGCGTCATTATGGCTCTGTTTGGCGTGGGCTCCATTGGCGGTACGCTGCTCGGCGGACGACTTACGGATCGCCTCGGCGCCTACCGAGTGATGTGGGTATGCCTGGGGCTGGGTGGCCTGATGTTTCTAGTGGTAGGTCAGCTCAAAACGTTTGAAAGCTTATGCCTGGGTACCTTTGTACTGGGACTAGTTGCCGAGGGATTCCGTCCGGCCGTTACCGCTGCAGTAGCCTTATACAGCACGCCCGAAAATCGTACCCGTTCGTACTCGCTAAATCGATTAGCTCTGAATCTGGGCTGGTCGGTAGGCCCAGCGGTAGGCGGCTGGCTGGCATCCATTGATTACTCGCTCCTGTTTTGGGCGGACGGTTGCACGTGCCTGGCCGCGACGCTTCTGCTTATACTGATTCTTCCTCGAACGTCCGTTTCACACGAAAGCCCAACTGTTCAGCAATCCCGTCAGGATTCGGCCTATCGGGATACGCATTTCATGATTTTCATGGTTTTCGTCACCCTGTTTGCCATTACTTTTTTTCAGTTGTTCTCAACGGTTCCGCTCTACTACAAGCAGGTGTATCACCTACCCGAAAATCAGATTGGTACACTCATGGCCCTGAACGGCGTGCTGATTGTAGCCGTCGAAATGGTGCTGGTCCATCAACTGGAAAACCGCTTTGTACACTTGCGACTCATGGCCATTGGAACGTTACTGGTGGGTATATCCTACCTGCTTTTTAACGTATTCTTTGGTGTCATCTGGTTAGTCGTAGCCATGATCCTGGCTACGCTGGCCGAAATGTTAGCCATGCCTTTTATGAACTCGTATGCTATTGCCCGCTCTAAACCTCACAATCGGGGCCAGTACACGGCAGCGTATACGGCCTCGTGGTCCATTGCTCAAATTTCAGCTCCTTTGCTCGGTACCCAGTTTATCAGTCGCGTCGGCTTTGCATCGGCCTGGTGGTTGATGATCAGCTTTTCTATAGTGGCTACCATCGGTTTTTTAAGCCTTTCGTATCGTTCCAAAAAAAGTTAACGTTTTCATAAAAAATTATGAGATTATTTTCCAACCCTGAAACTTTCAGGTAAGGTCCGCCGTTTTACCTACAATTGCGATTCAAAAAAACAAAAGACCCGACTCTTCAACGAGCCGGGTCTTTTGTTTTTGGGTCATTCGTAGCCTACAATTTCAGCTTTAGGTGACTGGCTTCATCCTGGGTCAGCGTCCGTAGTTTTTCCAGCGAATGTTTTAACTCGTCCTTGTGACGGCTGATTAAGGCCTGCACCCGATCGTCTCCACTTTGGTTCGTCTGCCACTCCTGCTCGTACTTCTCTAGGTTTGCTTCTTCCGCACAGCATAATGCCTCTACAATAGCTTTGGAATCATGGCCGGATAGTTTCGACCGAAAGTCGATCCATAGATTATGCAAATCCCCGGAAAGCGTACTTTGTTCTTCCCATTGGAGATTTAACTCCTGTAAAAGTGTGCGAATTTCCTGCATCATCTGTCCACTTTCCCGTTCGCCATGGCTAAACATTTCTTTCAAATGAGATTCTCGGGCTTCTTCCTGAGCGTTTTGGTATTGTTCATGGCGATCACTGCAAACCGCGTACAGGAAGTTTAATATCTGCTTTTGTTCACTTACGTCCATAGCGATTGCTCTTTAAAAGAGTGGTTTATACGGAGAAGAAAAGATCTGTCGTTGCATTGCCTCAGATACAATGCTTGCCTAAAACCGAAAATGTAGTGCCACTCCCCTAGTCCAGAGATTCTGCCTTATCTTTCGAAAAGTTACGCTGATCTGGACTGTCTTTTTATTGACTTTTACCGCTCCTTAACGTCTTATTCCCATGCTTATTCAAGCCAGTTGCCAGATTGAACTAGAAGCCCTAGCTCTTGTTCCCGCCGTTTTTATGCTTCGACCCCGCAGTGGAGCCAGTCAATTTATTGTCAAGGAAGAGTACATCGTTGATCCGCTCGTTCAGATCACGGAATACACGGATTCGTACGGAAATCTTTGTCAACGCTTGATGATTCCACCCGGCCCTTTTCGACTGGAATCAAGAGTAACGGCCGATTGTGCGGATCAAATTGATGTGCATACCGAAGCTGACTGGGTACCCGTATCTAATGTACCCGATGAAGTAATGCAGTTTCTTTTGCAAAGCCGATACTGCGAAGCCGATAAGCTCGGTGGGTTAGCGGCAGAAATCATTCAGGGTTATTCTTTGGGCTACGCTCAAGTAGAAGCCATTCGACAGTGGATTTATAATAATATTCGGTATGAATACGGCGTAACGAATTCTTCTACGTCGGCGATGGACATTACGCTGAATCGCGTCGGCGTATGCCGGGACTTTGCTCACCTGGGCATTGCCCTATGTCGCAGTTGTAACATTCCAGCCCGTATGGTGGTAGGCTATCTGTATCAACTTGATCCGATGGATTTGCATGCCTGGTTTGAAGCGTACGTAGGCGATCGCTGGTACACCTTCGATCCTACGCAATCGCAGCCCCGCGGGAACCGCATTGCGGTTGCGTATGGTCGCGATGCGGCCGATGTTGCCTTTGCTTCTTATTTTGGAGGAGTTAATTTTAAAAGCTTACAGGTAGCCGTAGAAGCGGCTCAGCCGCCGATACCAACCCCTTCACATGGGTAACGTTCTAGCTGGACTGACCATATTTTGTGTATTTTTTTCTACATATTTCTTTCTAATCGCTAAACTAAGCTTTTCTACACATCTGGCCTTATTAATGGCTTGATGCAATCCGTTAGTAAAGCATTGCCGTTAAAACTTAGGTACATTTCTTTATTTATTAGCTGTTGAGTACGTACAGTTTACTGTTTAAACGAAGAATGCCTTATGAAAAAACAAGTTCTCTCCTGGGTAAACCTGGGAATCTTAGGTTGCTCGCTCTTCATGGCTTGTACCGCAAAAGAGAAACACCAAGCGGCTGAGGATGCCCAGAAAGCCCAAGATAAAATAGAAAACGCAGCGGATCGAGCCGCCGACAAGACCAAGGAAGCCTTTGATGAGGTAGCTACGGATGTTAAAGAATCAGGACAGGAAAGCAAAGAAGACTGGCAACGCGAGCGTTCTGAGTTAGCGGTGAAGGTAGAGGATCAGAAGATGGCTCTGCAAAATGAGATTGACCGCGTAGATGCTAAAATCAAAGTAGCCAAAGACAAAGAAAAAATCCGGTGGCAGGAACGAAAAGCAAAATTAGAAGTGAAGCGGGATGAATTAGATACTTCATTGAAAAAGATTCAAAACAATGCGAAAGAGGACTGGAAAGAGTTTAAGAGTGATCTTAATCGTAAGATAGATGAAGCTCAAAAAAGTTTGAAGGATTAAGTATAAATACTGTGTAGCTCAAAATCCCCCATATTACTCAAGGATTTCTTAGTATTTGGTTGCTTTATTAGGGGTCTACTCATTAGACTATCCATTTACAAACTAGCCAAGTCCCAAGGGGGAATCTTTTTAGAACTGATTGCTAATAAATGTATTAGAAACGAATAAAGCTCCGGCCTATCAAGGACCGGAGCTTTACAAAATAATATAATACGTGTTTCGTACTCGATTAATCCAAAACGGACTCAACTAGTCTAAAACTCAGAGGCTTTTCCAGAAAAGCATCGGCACCATTAGCCAAAGCTCTTTCACGTAAATTACTCATGGCACTAATCATGACAATGCGGCTTTCGGGATATAATTGTCTCCAGCTAGGCAGAGCTTCGAGGCCCGTTCCATCCGGCAAATTATTATCAAGAAAAACGACGTCTGGATTGACATGGTGCAACTGCTCCAAGCCGTTGCGAAGATTATTAGCGTAGCTTACTTCTGCTTTTTTTCTGCGAAGGAAACTTCCTAGCAGCATACATAAATCCTCTTCATCATCTACGATCAAAACCTTCATATTGTCTCCGTATATACTCGGAAGATACGTGGGCATATCTTATACAGTTTATAGCCAAGACTTAACAAGTCTATCATAATCATTTAGGTCTGAACCAATTAAGTTAAAAAAAGATTGGGCAAATCCGGTGGACTTGCCCAATGCCGATCTTCCACCTAACCTAAAACACCTGTACGGTGCGGTATCCGGGTAAAAGTTTTTAAAATAATATACCAAAGCGCTTATGAGGGGTTTTTTCCCCACTTTGAGTCATCCTGTTATCTTTTTGGAAAAACGGATGATTTTTCACATTTCTTGAATTTCCCCGAAATTATACTATCATTTGATAATTTATACCTAATATGTCTTATTACTCAAAAAATTACCCCTTCCTTTTCATTTGCTGGCACGGCTGTTTTTCCATTTTCATTCGAATCAAAAGTTTCACTATTTAAACAGGAGGATGTCATGTCTAATAATGGAAAAATCTTTTTAGGAATTGTTACTGCAGCTGCAGCTGGAGCAGTGATCGGTCTGTTGTTCGCTCCCGATAAAGGAGAAGACACGCGTGGTAAAATGAAAAAGCAAGTGGGGGATTTGGCCGATGAAGTATTGAAAGCGATCCAGAAAGGTAAAATCTCTTTGGAAGACCTAAAGAGCCAAGCTGTTTCAAAAGCTGGTGACTTAAAAGATAAAGCACGCTCGAAATTCGAAGACCTGCAAGATCAGGCTGATGAAGCAAAACAAACTGCTAAGCAGAAAGTGAACGAGCAACTCGGTTAATCTCGCTGGCTAAATCAGTCACCGATTAGTCGATGATCAACGGGGAGCTCACGGTTGAGTTCCCCGTTTGTTATTACATCCTGATATCCTCCAACAGATTGTACATCTTTTGATTTAAATCTACTTTTATTTATCGCTCTCAACCCGTATGGAATCAATAAAGGACCTTCGCGAATCAGCCGAAGACTTATTTGCACGCGTTACTGAATATGTAGAGGCCCGCTGGAATATGGCGGTACTGCAAACAGCCGATAAAACGGCTGATATCGTCTCATCCGTTGTTGCCGGTCTAATCGTCAGTGTATTTGGTGGACTTGTTTTATTGTTTGGCAGTATTGCATTGGCTTGGTGGATTGGTGAATCGGTGGGTAGTGTAGCGGCAGGATTTGGATATGTAGCTTTAGGATACGCTGTATTAACGATTATTTTATTCATGATTCGTGATAAATTTATTAAGATTCCGGTGCTCAATACCTTTATCAAACGCTTCTATTACGAAAAAGATCAATCGAAAAAGTAGCCTCTACTTTAGTCTTATTTGCTAATGACTATGAACAATAGAATAGAAAGTTTATCCGATTTACAGGCCGAAAGAGCCCGCTTGAAAAATCAGATTGAAACGTCAAGGGTAGGAATCCGACGGCAGTTTGATGATATTAAGGAAGATATAAATCCCGCTCGGCAAGTCGTTCAGACGTTTACGCAATTGATGAGTAAACCCAAGAACAATGCCTTACAAATGGGTGTGGTACGGGGCATCGATATGGCCTTAGCCTATACACCCATTGGTCGGATGGCCTGGCCGTTACGATTCGTTATTCGTTTTCTTTTGAAACGGGCTACGGCGAATTACTTGTCATCCAACCAAAATCATTTGCTTCAAAAGTCCCTCACCTGGGTGAAAGAAGTATCTGACGATGAACCCAAAGTGGTTCGGATTTCCGAAGGAAAACCGAAGAAGCACTGGAAAGAGCGATTCTTCCGCTGGTTGAAGGATGCTACGGCCGAGGATGATATTCCGCGGGCTCACGTGGTAGAGTCTTTACCCCTCGTTCAATCGGAACGACCGGTTCGAACACCGTTATAATCGTTAAGCCAACAAAAAAGCCGATTCTCGCAAGAATCGGCTTTTTTGTTGGCTTAACGATCTTATTTCCAAGGTATGGAAGCAATGCTTAACCAAAACTGACCAAAGCTTTTGACAATCTGTAAAAGCTGATCGAATGAAATGGGTTTCGTAATGTAGCAATTTGCTCCTGACTCATAGGTACGAAGAATATCCCGCTCAGAATTTGAAGTCGTGAGTACAACTACCGGAATGGCCTTGAGGTCTGGATTTTGTTTGATTTCAGACAACGCCTCCCAGCCGTCTTTGCGGGGCATGTTCAGATCCAGGAAGATAATGCCAGGACGTGGATAGTTTACGGCATCCGCATAGGGGCCCTGGTGATACAAAAACTGCATCAACTCTACGCCATCGGCTACAAAAAATATATCGTTGGTTAATTGGCTGTCCCGAAAAGCGGTTCGGATTAAAAAACGATCATCTTCATCATCATCAGCCACTAAAATGGGAATCTGTGTATTCATACCTGCACCAGGCTCAGGGCCATACGCTTTTGCTGTCTAATTGCCCTTAAAGATACGGCTATTTTTTTATTCTGTCGTACCAGTCAGATTCTGTTGGGTGGTTTCAACGGGGAGGTAGATCGTAAAGAGAGCCCCTTGCCCCGGTTTACCTTCCGCAAAGATATAGCCTTCATGGTTAGTCACGACCCGGCGACAAATGGCTAATCCAATCCCCGTGCCCCCGTAAGCCGATTTGGCGTGTAACCGCTGAAAAATTACAAAAATTTTCTCTGCATATTCGGGTTCAAACCCGATGCCATTATCGCTGATGCGTATGCGATGGTACCATTGTTCTTTTTTCAAATCCGAATCCAAGGTTGGTATTTCAGACCCATCTACTTTCCGATACGTAACTTCAACAATCGGAAGCACATCCGGCTTGGTAAATTTAAGGGCGTTACTGAGCAAGTTCAGCAAAAGTTGCCGTACCTGCGAAGGATAGCCTTGAATCGTGGGTAAGGACTGTACCTGAACGGAAGCCTGCTGTTCAGTAATCACCTCCGAAAGATCCACCTGAACTTCGTCCAGTACTTCATTCAAATTAACGATCTGCAGCGTGTCCGTACGACTGACCATTCGCGAGAAGGTTAACAGATCGTTAATGAGGCCCTGCATACGTTCGGCGGCACTCGCGATTTTGTCCAGCATGGTCTGCCCATCTTCGGTGAGCTGCTCGCGTTGTCGCATCAGTAGCCGATCCGCAAAAGCTCTAATTTTCCGTAACGGCTCCTGCAAGTCATGCGAAGCTACGTAAGCAAATTGTTCGAGTTCAGCATTCGAACGGTTGAGGGCTTCGACTTTCTTCTCCAGATCGATCTGAATCAAACGCCGCCGCCGAAGTTCGATATTGAGTAGCGTCGCCGAAAGTATCAACAGTCCCCCCGCCAACATTGCTAACGTTAATAAGTACGTAGGAGCCAAATTAAACTCTCGTTCACGAGCCTTTAAACGACTTGTCAAGAGCTTACGTTCTTCGTTTTGAATTTCATTGATCTGCTTTTGCATGGCATCCATGATGGCCTTGCTCTTGAGAATCATAGAATCTTGGTTCTGGATTTTATCGATCCCCTTCAACTGCATATCCATACTTTCCCACTTGTCACGAGCCAGACTTTTAAATACGGCCAGCCGACGTAATTGATGGACATTATCGTTAAGCAGGAATTGCATACGTTGAGCGGAAGCTTCGTACTCGTTACGCCCCTGTTTATACGATTTGATGAATAATTCATTCGAGGTAAGTAGATAGCCCCGAATCCCTGCTTCCGCTTCCTTAACCTGCGAAAACAGTCGTTCACTTTCATTAATTGTTTTATACGTATGCTCTACCCGTTCACTAAACCATTCGGTAGATCGTACCTGATCTAAACAGAGATAGGTCAACAGTACCAGTATGGCAATGGCAGAAGCAGCAGCAATATTGAGTAGCCAGACGTTCGAAGACTTCATTTACTAAATCGAAAACCAGACGAGTGGTTATATTTCTACAGTTTGGGGAAATAAGAGGAGGCAAAAAAAGGTAGCTTTCCGCCAAAAGAAAAGAGAAAGGGCAAGTAAAAAAATAAACTCGTCGGTCCCATTCGTACAAAAACGGCTTGATTATCAACAAAAAAAATGTGCTAGGTAATTGAAATCAGGCTCGAAGATGCAGGATTTGTGTGAATAAGTCTCGTGTGGCTTGACTTTATGAATAGGTATAGTACTTCAGTTACCGCCGTAAACGATCCAAACCACATATGAGCACTTCTGTCAACCTCTCTCAAACTCAGAAACAAACCCTACGGGTAGCTCCTCAGCAGATACAGTTTTTAAATTTTTTGCAACTTTCTACTTTGGAGCTTGAGCAACACCTTCGCAACGAGTTAGAGGAAAACCCTCTGCTAGAAGAAGGTGCCGCCGAAAAGGAGTCCAGTGATGAGGCCGAAATGGAACTTTCCTCCGACGAGCGGGACGATCATACGGTCGATTACGAAACACCGACGAACGTTGAGGACTACAGGGATTGGGACGAATTTTCGAACGATGATATTCCCGAATATAAAACGCGGTTAAGCCAGGATCCCAACGCGGAAGATGATCTGTACTCGTCACCTATCGTTGAACAGGAAACCTGGCGGGAAGCGATTAAAGAACAAATTCGCTGGATGAATCTGAAAGATCGTCAGCGGGCTCTGGCCGAATTTATTATTGACTCGCTCGACGATGATGGCTTCTTACGTAGCGATGCGGATGCTTTAGCCGATGATTATTCGTTTGGGCATGGAATTTTTGTAGATGGTTCAGAAGTCGAAGAAGTACTGGCAGCCATTCACGACGAGCTCGAACCAGCCGGTTTAGCAGCCCGTGATTTACGCGAATGTCTGCTTCTTCAGCTAGAAAGCCGCCGGGCTACTGCAGCAACCCTGCGAGCCATGGATATTGTCAGCGAATGCTTTACTGAACTTTCCAATCGTAATTTTGAGAAGATCTGTAAGCATTTGAGTATTGATCAGGACGAGTTACGAATGGCAGTTGCCGAAATTGGTAAACTCAATCCTAAACCCATCGTGGGTGGTAATAATGACTCCATAGTCGTGAAACGTGGTATTATTCCTGACTATGTTTTACATTACGACGACTATGGACGGATTGAAGTAGCCCTGAACCGTGGTAACTGGCCTGATATTCGGGTAAACAGCTCGATTATCGGTTTAGTCGATACCAGTCGTGAACGCGGAGCCGCCACTTACCTGAAAAATAAGCTACAATCGGCTCAATGGCTGGTTGACGCGATTCGTCAGCGGGAAAATACAATGCATCGAGCCATGCGAATGCTGGTAGAGTTACAGCGGCCTTATTTCGAAACGGGTGATGTACGGAATCTGAAACCCATGATTCTCAAAGACGTAGCGGATCGAATTGGTATGGATATTTCTACCATCTCACGGGTAACGTCGGGTAAGTACGTACAAACGCCTTTTGGTCTGATTCACCTGAAAGATTTATTTACGGAAGGTATTCGGACAGAAGACGGTCACGAAGTTTCAAATAAAGCCATTCAGCAGGCACTGGTAGAGCATATTTCCTGCGAAGACAAACGTAATCCATTCAACGACTTCGATCTGATGCGATTACTTGCTACGCAAGGCTACAGAATCTCACGTCGGACGGTCGCTAAATATCGCGATCAATTAGGTATTCAGTCCGCCCAGTTTCGACGGGGTATATAATCGTTGAGCAGATACTAATCGTTTGTTGTTAATAAAAGAGCATTTCACACCCATAAGGCTCTAGTTCAAGTGAGGGTAATGGTAGATTTTCTATGCAGAAAATATTAGTAATTGACGACGATACGGACATTTGTCTGCTTCTACGGCGATTCTTGGGGCGTAACGGCTTCGAGGTCGCCATTGCTCATAATGGAACTTCAGGTCTTGAAATCCTTACTGATTTCAAGCCCGATTTAGTCATGACGGACTTCCGTCTGGGAGACATGGACGGAGGCGAATTACTGGTTCGCATCAAGGAACAGTTTCCGCACGTACCGGTCATTGTCATCACGGGTTATTCAGATATCAAAATCGCTGTAAACGTGATGAAACAGGGGGCGTATGACTATGTAACGAAGCCGCTGTTCCCGGATGAGATTTTAGTGACCATTCGGAAGGCACTCGATCAAAGTACGGCTCAACCTACCGCACCTAGCGTTAATGGCGAAACCGGCACCTCAACGCCCGCCCCGAAACGTCCTACTGGCTCGGAACAATATATTTTTGGCAGTGGCCCAGAATCTAAGTACCTGTATCGTCAGGTAGATCTGGTTGCTCCAACCAACTATAGCGTCATTATTTATGGCGAAAGTGGTTCGGGTAAAGAAGCCGTTGCTCAGGAAATTCACAAACGTAGCAAACGCTCCAGCGGACCTTTCGTAGCCATGGATTGCGGAGCTATTTCTAAGGATTTGGCCGGCTCGGAACTATTTGGACACGAAAAAGGGGCGTTTACGGGAGCTCTTAACCAAAAAATTGGTCACTTCGAACAAGCTCACGGGGGTACTCTTTTCTTAGATGAAGTGAGTAATTTACCTTATGATGTGCAGGTTTCTCTTTTGCGGGTAGTACAGGAACGGAAACTACGCCGATTGGGTGGTACGAAAGAAACGCCTATCGATGTACGCATCATTGTTGCCTCTAACGAACGTCTGATTGAATCTGCTAAAAAAGGAAAATTCCGAGAAGACCTTTACTACCGCTTTAACGAATTCAGCATCGATGTACCGCCGCTTCGTGAGCGTAATGCCGATATCCTGGTATTTGCCGATTACTTTCTGCAAGCCACCAATGGCGAGCTGGGCAAGCAAGTACGTGGCTTTGCGGATGATGTAGTAGATTTATTCATGCGTTATGAATGGCCCGGTAACCTTCGGGAAATGCGTAACGTCATCAAACGAGCTACGTTGCTTACCGATAGCGAGGCTATTCAGTCACGGGACCTTCCTTTTGAGATTGTGCACTTTAACAAGTTGCAGTCGATGGAGACGAATACGCCACCCGTAACGCCCGTATACGTACCGGAAATTCCGGTTATTCCTCCGCAAACTTATTACAGTGAACCACCCGTTGGCATTGTGGCTCCGGACGTACCCAAGGGTGAAAAACCTAATTTGCGTTCGGCAGCACTTGAGGCTGAATACGATATGATTCTCAAGACCCTTAAGCAGGTCAATTTTAATAAAAGTAAAGCTGCTCAATTGCTGGGCATTGACCGCAAAACGCTTTACAATAAAATGAAAAATTACCACTTGTCGTAAGTGATTTTCGGGCATGCTCCTGTTTGAGTCAGGCGTATGCCCTTTTCACGCATGTCGCTTCTTTTTAGCTTATCAGTATGTCTCAGCTTTATGATAGTACTGCCTACCTTCGGGAAGCTGAATCCTTATTACGATTTGGTACGTTCGATTGGTCGACTACTACGAAAGAATTTTACTGGTCGGAGGGTCTATTTCGCGTGTTGAGCTTCCCGGCTGAGGTTCGTACGCCCCCCAACGTACACTGGTTTTACGAGCAGATTCTGGAAGCAGATCGCGAGAAAGTGGTCACCTCGATTCAAGAAGCCATTGAAAATCAGCTCCCCTTTCAGGTACAATACCGCATTCTAGACTATACGGGCCATGAACTCGTACTCATGAGTCGAGGGAATGTGCTTCTAAGCCCTGACACAGAAGATGTACGATTGGTAGGCATAACGGCAGATCTTACGGCTCATTACCTCTTTGAGCAGGAGCTTAAGTCGAAAATGGACGCTTTGGATCGATCCAATTTCGAGTTGGAGCAGTTTGCCTATATCGCTTCACA
Organism: Siphonobacter sp.; assembly: GCF_048595215.1. NCBI lineage: Bacteria > Pseudomonadati > Bacteroidota > Cytophagia > Cytophagales > Cytophagaceae > Siphonobacter > Siphonobacter sp. The sequence goes on along the minus strand of NZ_JBMDWJ010000339.1, from coordinate 21,119 downwards.
CGATTTGCAGGAACCACTTCGTAAGATTACCTCTTTCGGTGAACGACTAACCAGCCGTTATCAGGAAAATCTGGGCGAAGAAGGTAAACATTATCTTTCCCGGATGCTCGGAGCTACGCAGCGAATGAAATTGCTCATTGAAAGTTTGCTTAGTTACTCCAGAATTTCGCGTCCAGAGGAGCCGTTTACTCCCGTCAACCTAAACGAAGTTGCCAAGAACGTACTCAGTGATTTTGAATTACGATTAACAGAAACGGAAGCAGAAGTCGAAGTAGGTCCATTACCGACCCTTTCTTCCCTGCCCACCCAAATGCACCAGTTGTTTCAGAATTTACTGAGTAATGCCCTGAAGTTCACTAGTCCTGATCGGAAGCCTCGCTTGAGGATCTCCTCAAGTCTACTCAACCGCCAGGAGATAGCCGAACACCGCTTCGTACCGGGTACCATCTACCATAAAATTACGGTTAGTGATAACGGCATTGGTTTTGAACCCGGACAGTCGGAACAGATTTTTACTTTATTTAAACGATTACATGGCCGTTCCGAATACGAAGGAGCGGGTATGGGATTAGCCATCTGTAAACGAATTGTTGAAAATCACGGCGGAATCATTTACGCTCAAAGTGAACCTGGTCAGGGTGCTTCGTTCGTACTCATCTTTCCTCAACAGCAGAAAGCATCGGTTAAATGAGGTAGGAATTTAGGGTACTCTTATCCCTCCCGCCCACTTGTTTAGGAGCGTCATGAAACATAGTCTCAAAAAACCGGTCGTGCTACTTATTGCCGACGATGATGAAGAGGACCGGGAAATGACTCGGGAGGCTTTCGAAGGAAATTTCAGTTTTAGCGAAATACAGATGGTAACGGATGGGCTGGCTTTAATCGACTATCTGTTTCGTCAAGGAATCTACGCCGATCCCGCACGTAGCCCGCGACCTGGCTTGATTTTACTGGATTTGAATATGCCTCGCATGGATGGTCGTCAGGCCTTACAGCAAATTAAATCGCATCCAGAATTACGAAGCATTCCGGTTATTGTTTTGACGACTTCGCACGCAGAGGAAGATATTTTCAAGAGTTATAATTTGGGCGTGAATTGTTTTATCTCCAAGCCGGTAAGTTCTAAAGATTTTATCGAAGTTGCCCAGTCTATTGGGCGGTATTGGTTTGAAACCGTTCTATTACCTTCGCCATCGAAATAACCTATACCTTCGTTTCACCTTTAAATGCTCTCTGGCGAGCAGGGAGGAATTATGAATAATGTGACGAGAGTCTTAATCGTGGATGACGATGAGGACGATTACCTGCTCACGAGTGACTACCTGCGAGACATTCCGGGCAGTCAGTTTGCGTTAGAGTGGGCTAATAGCTATTCCAGTGCCCTGGAAAAACTCAAAAACAGCAATCCCCAAATTGCCTTCGTAGACTTCTTTCTCGGAGCTAAAACGGGCCTTGACCTAATCGAAGAAGTACACGCCATTGGATTGTCTACGCCCATGGTACTACTCACGGGTCGTGGTGACCGTAAAGTGGATGAAGAAGCCACGAAACGGGGAGCTGTGGATTACCTAGTTAAACGGGATTTGAACGCCGAAAAACTCGAACGCTGTATTCGTTACGCACTCGAGCGGGCGGCTACGCTCAACACCCTCCGCGAGAGTGAACGCCGGTACCGGAGTTTGTTTAATCAGTTGCGGGAAATGATTTTTCTGGCGAGTCCTTCGGGTGAATTCTTGTACGTCAATCCGAACGGTAGCGAATTACTGGGCTATACCCCGGAAGATTTTACCCAGAAGCGGATGCCCGAACTTTTCGAAAGCACGGAACGCTACGCTATTTTTTCTTCCATACTTGATCAGTTCGGCGAAATCGAAGACTTTGAGGTGGCTTTACTGACCAGTCAGGGAGAAAAACGTTACTGTACGATCTACGCTAGTGTACAGAACGACGGCTTTGGCGTGCGGCAAATTCAGGGAATTGTCCACGATATTACGGCCCGAAAGAAAGCCGAACGAGATACATTGCTTACGGAGAAACTGGCGGCTACCGCCCGCTTGGTACGTACACTGGCTCATGAAGTACGTAATCCGCTCACCAATATCAATTTGTCGGCGGATGAACTACTCACGGGAATGGAAGACGATACCCTGATGATGTATCCCCAGATTATCAAACGCAACTCTCAGCGAATTAATGATCTGATTTCGGAGCTTCTCAATTCCTCCCGGCAAGCAGAAATCAATCTGGCCGACTTCTCAATCCACCAGATTCTCGACGAGACGCTAGCCCTGGCGATGGACCGGGTTCAATTAAAAAATATAACGTTGCAGAAAGATTACGGCGAAGATTGCTTCGTAAAGGTTGACAAGGAGAAAATCAAAATTGCGATTCTCAATATCATTGTCAATGCTATTGAAGCCATGGAACCCGAAGTAGGTATTCTTCACGTGCAAAACCATGTAGCCGGTGACTTCTGTTACGTAACCATTGAAGACAACGGATCGGGCATTCCAGCGGAAAATTTGGGTCGTTTGTTCGAACCCTATTTTACGTCTAAAAACAATGGAATTGGTTTGGGTTTGGCCGCTACGCTGAGTATTGTTCAGTCGCACAAAGCCCGTATTGATGTCGAATCAGAAGTGGGCGTTGGTACGGCCTTTACGATTTCATTTCCGCTGGCCGGAACCGAAGCCGAAGATTTTTAGTACTTACATTAGTATAAAAAAGCCCTCGCTCGTGCACGAGCGAGGGCTTTTTTTATTCATTCAAAGGTGACCCCATGATTCGTTGTCGGTGCATTTCCCCCCATCTACTCAGGGATTCCAGCACATCCTGAAGTGTATCACTGTATTCCGTCAGTTCATATTCAATAACTACGGGCGTTTCTGTATACACCACCCGTTTAATGAATCCGTTGATTTCCAACTCTTTTAGTTCGTGGGAAAGTACTCGGGCTGAGATCCCTTCTACCGCTCGTTGAATCTCATTAAATCGCTTGTTCCCTTCCTGCAGGGCGATGATGATTCGTAGTTTCCACTTTCCACCAATGACGTACAAAGCATCACCAATGGCTCCCAGCTTGTTGGTACACGCCTGAGCAGACAACGGAAGCTTTTCTTCTAGCTGAAACATAACGACTGATTTTTAAGGTCTTACACTAACCCAAAGGTTATCACTAACCTTTTGTATACTGCTAACTTTTAGTAAGTAAAGGTACATACTTTTGTTTCAAAAAAACAGAACAATGAAAGCAACCAACCTTATTTACTGGATCACGACCGGATTAGTAGCGGTGATGATGAGCTTTTCGGCCTATATGTACCTAATGAGTCCAGAGATGGAGAAAGCTTTTCAACACCTGGGTTTTCCCGCCTACTTTCGCGTAGAACTCGCCATCGCTAAACTACTAGGCGTGGTAGGTTTGATGATTCCCTTTACGGGCCGATTGAAAGAATGGGTCTACGCCGGATTTACGATCAATTTTATCTCCGCATTCATTGCCCATACGGCTTCCGGTGATCCCCTTTCAGCTAGCGTAGCTCCGCTGATTTTTCTGGGATTGCTCCTGACCTCGTACGTCATGTATCACAAACGGCAAAAGCATACGGCTCCCGCTGCGACACTTGTCGCTTTAGCCTAGTGTTAAGTTTATAAAAAAAGCCGTATCGAACGTTCGATACGGCTTTTTTTATGAAAAATGCATTCCCTTACTGCAACACTTTTTCCGGTGAAGCCGTCGATTGTTTCTCCCGAAATACGGCAATAAATAGCAGAAGAATAATACCCGCAATGCCCGCTGGTACCATCCAATAACCACTCCAGTTTACCCCCGCTTCCGTCGTAAAGGTATCTTTCAGAACGCCCGAAATGTACGAGCCGATGCCCATTCCCACGCCGTAGGTAGCAAACGTGATCAGACTTTGAGCCTGCGTTTTAATCCGTTCGCCGGCTTTGTTATCGGTATAGATTTGTCCGGTTACGAAGAAGAAGTCGTAGCAAACGCCGTGCAGAATGATCGCCATGTACAGAATCCACTCACCGGAACCAGCATCGCCAAAACCAAAGCACAGGAAGCGGACAATCCAAGCGATCAATGCAACGATGAACGTCCACTTTACGCCCAGTTTGCTATACGACAGCGGTAACAGCAGCATGAAGATTACTTCGGAAGCCTGTCCCAGCGACATTTTGTTTTCTACGTTCGTCATCCCTGAATCCGTCAGCGAAGGGTTCGCCATGGCGTAGTAAAACGAAAGCGGAATACAGATCAGAATCGAAGACAGGAAGAAAATGGCGAAAGACCGATCTTTGAACAGTACAAACGCATCCGTTCCGAGAATCTGGGAAGCTTTAGCCGGGCCCGTTGCCTTGGGCGGCGTATCGGGTAAGAAAAACGAAAAGACGCCCAGAATCAACGAAGCAACCATCGCAAACTGGAAGATCGTTACCTGATCTCCTACACCCAGGTAGCCCACAATGTTTGCCACCACAATCCACGCAATCGTCCCGGCAACACGAATGTTGGGAAATTCCTTCTCCGGACTCGCCATTTGGTTCATGGCAATACTCGTCGCCAGAGCCAGCGTTGGCGTAAAGGTGAGACAGTACGCCAGAATCAACCAGAAAAACTGATCAGGATTGGTTGCTTGCGTTAGAAAATACAGGACGACTGCCCCCAACAGGTTCAATACACCCAGTACTTTTTGAGCTGAGAAATAGCGGTCCGCGATCATCCCCACGAAAAAGGGTGCAATCAGCATCGCAATCGAAAACGTTGAAAAGGCAGCACCTTGTTGTTCACCCGTAGCTCCCAGCGTCGTTCCCAGGTACTTAGTTACTTGACCATACCACGATCCCCAGCAGAAGAACTGGAGAAACATCATGAGCATGAGTTGAATCCGAACGGTAGACTTCATTTGGTAATGTAAAAGTTAGAGTATAGTAAAATAGACGAAAGACTGTACGCAAAAAGAAGTAGCGTACTTTCCCATAAAGTCAAGCGGTCGGAGTTTTTTACTGCGAGTATACCCATTTTTTCGCGATTCTGTCCCGCTCTAGCGACGAGTTTCGCCAGCATTTCGGCGAAATCCATGGAATGAGGTTCTTTTGTCCAGCGGTATCTCAGGAATACACTTGTCCAATGGGTTCATCAGAGAAGCTTCCCGTTGTGTGTAATTCAATTGTATCTTTGAGCCGTTTGAAAGCTGTATGGAATGAAAAACAAAAACCTCACGACTGAACCGACCCCCGTTTCCACTGCCGGAACCTCCCGAATCCTCCTGTATGTATACGCCGCTTTGTTAGCTTTGATTGGATGGTTTGTTTTTCAGTACATCTTCGACAAGAAACTTTCGCTAACCGGCGATGCTACGGATTACTACATTTTAGGTAAAGCCATTGCTCAGGGGGATGGCTACGTAGGCATCACGGGCCCTGAACGCGTACCCGCCAATCACTTTCCGCCGGGGTATCCCTTTATGATTGCGATGATCATGCGGTTGTTTTCGGACAAAACGACGACCATTCAGGCCTTCAACGGCTTTTTCTTGGTGGTCTCACTTCTCCTCCTGTTCGACATTTTTCGCCGGATGGGCCGGAATATTCACCTGGCTTTCGTCGGGGCATTACTGGTGGCTCTCAACTTCCACATTTTACAGTATGCGACCATGATGATGAGTGAAATGACGTATTTCTTCATTTCGCTGCTGGCCCTGTGGTTTTTCGTGAAGTCAGATCTCAAACGTCCAGTCTGGAAAGATCCCTACTTCTGGGGCTTTGCTCTGGGTGTAGTGGCTTCGTACTACGTGCGGCAAACGGGACTGATGCTGCTGGGTGGAGCCGGACTCTATCTGCTAACTCGGAAGAAGTGGCTGCACATCGTTTTCATGGGCGTGATTTTCGTACTAGGCGTGCTGCCCTGGCAAATCCGGGCTTCGAAGCTGGGCGGCGACAGTCACTTGAGAGATATGCAACGCATCAATCCGCTTCGGCCCGAAGAAGGGGTAGTCCAAGGCTTTGGGGGCTGGGTAGAGCGTTTCTGGCACAATACCGAACGCTATATCACTCGCGAGATTCCTAGTGCCACCCTGAGTACGAACGTGGAAGATTACGCTTCATCCGTTTCTTCGGGGGAATGGCTGGCTGGACTCGCTCTGTTGGCTCTGATTGCTTTAGGCTGGTTCCATTTGCGACAGTATCGCTTACTCATTGCCGGGTATGCACTGGCTACCTTCGCTCTGTTACTGATTTATCCGGAAGTCTGGACGGGGAACCGCTTGATGTTGCACTTAGTCCCCTTCTTCCTGTTTTGCGGACTGTACGGGCTGTATTACCTGATTGGACTGGGCCTGGAAAAAGTACGGGTTACCAGCCCAGTGGTTCGGCGGGTGGCCGTTCCGTTTCTCTTCCTGTTTTTAGTACCCAGCTTTATCGGGCAAACGGCTACGGAGACACGTCCCGGCGATGGTATCAAGTTTCTGCGGCAGATGGCCCGGATTCCTAGCTACGACCCGGCTCACGAAAACTATTTTCAGGCTGCGGCCTGGATTAAGGAATACGCTCCAGCGAATTCCATGGTCGTTTGCCGCAAACCTAGTTTGTTCGTGGTTTTCTCCAATAGCTACGTAACTACGTATCCCTACACGGAAAATCAAAAGGACTTTCGGGAGTATCTGATCAAACGCAAAACCAATTTCGTAGTCATTGACGCTCTAGGCTACTCTTCGACGCCCCGCTACCTGATTCCCTACGTACAGGCCAACCCCGATCAGTTTGAAATTGTCCTGCAACTGCAGAATCCGGATACGTTTCTGTGCCGTTTCCATCCGGAATTGGGTTGGCACGGTCCCTACAATGACAAAGGCATGCCGGCAGGGAAAGGCGAGTATCGCTTCGGCGATGGTCGCAAGTTCGTGGGTACGTTCAGCGACGGTCGCATGCTGTCACTAACGGGCGAAGGTACCTTCTACGATCCACAAGGTAAGGTACTGGGCCCAGCTACGTTTGTGAACGGTCAGCAAAAGTAAAAGGCAAAAAAAGAGAGCAACGGTTGCCGCTGCTCTCTTTTCCTCAATTGGGAAGATAATCCTATTGCTTGTGACGTTTTTCGTCAGAAACGGTCAGTTTCCAGCGACCACGTGCCCGACGGGCTGCTAGTACACGACGTCCATTAGGAGTGCTCATCCGCTCGCGGAAGCCATGCTTGTTGCGACGCTTGCGATTTGATGGTTGGAAAGTTCTTTTCATTGCCTTATCTATTTATTTGGTTATCTGTTATCCGTACAGGCCGTTGAGCTTGAGAACTGACAACGGATAACTCATTTTTCCAGAATCGAGCGGCAAAATTAGCCATAAAATTCTGTTTCACAAGACGTCCAATCAAAAAAAGGATTTTTTTCTCTGTTTTCGGTGTTAGAAAAAGAAAATGGGTCAGCATGAGGGAATTTCAGTGGAATAGAATGGGCTTATTTACAGCATAGTTGAGCTGGCATTCTACGATTTTGATGTCTCTGGATTTGTTTCTATCCGGGCCGCATCTAAACAGCTACGGATCGAATGATTCTCATTTTAGTCCGGAAAATGTCATTGCATATTCCTGCGAAAACCCTTCTCTTTGCGGTTCTTTTGCGATAGCAAACACCGTAGATCGTTGCCTTTCAGCCTAGGTAACGGATAGATGTGGTAAACTTTTTGTAGATTCAAAGCAAAATTGAACAAGCCTCTACCGGGCTTACTTCATCGTTAATATGATTTCAAAAAAAGCCAAATATGCTCTCAAAGCCCTGAAAGTGTTGGGTCAGGAGTTTGGGAACCAAAAACCAGTACTGATTTCCTACATTGCCGAGCAGGAGAAAATCCCCAAGAAATTTCTGGAAGCCATTCTGCTCGATTTGCGGAATCACGGTATTCTGCAAAGCCAGAAAGGGAAAGGTGGTGGTTATATGTTACGGATTCCACCGGCCGAAGTAAACTTTGCCAAAGTACTGCGAATTATCGACGGTCCGATTTCACCCACGCTTTGCGTTTCGCTGTATTTCTACGGAAAATGCGACGACTGTGCTGACGAGCATACCTGTACCTTACGGAATGTCATGCGGGACTGGCGGGATGCTAACCTCCACGTACTCGAACAAACGACGATTGCCGACTTACTGGAGAACAAAGCGGGCGTGAATCTGGAAACACCACAAACGAATAGTTAGTAATGAAAAAAGGCTGGTTCAACCAGCCTTTTTTCATTACTCGGGTTGATGGTAGAGCGTCAGTCCCGCAATGGGTGTCTCCATAATCACACCGATGGTTACGCCTTTTTCCCGGGCTACTCTTCGGATAATGTCGGAGTAATAAAATGCGACCGATCCGGTCAGATGTACGCGGTAACTCGCGTAGTCGGGATATTTAAGAATGTATTTGTCGAAGAACAGTCGAAAGGCATCAGCGGCCAGTTGATAGGCAAAGGGATGCGTACGATTATCGAAGAGAAACTTGGAAAAACCCGCGAAATAGCGATTCGGAAAAGGTTTCTGATACGCATGTTCCAGTACCGTATCCCGATTGATTGTGGGGTACCGCTTCTCGAATTTGCTCTTCAATTCTTCCGGTAATTCCCGGTGCAAATACGCCTGAACCAGGGTTTTGCCCAGGTATCCCCCACTGCCTTCGTCGCCCAGCCAGAAACCCAGCGTATCAACTTTATACTGAATATCTCCGTTAGCGACCTGGCAGGTATTCGAACCCGTTCCCAGAATACACGCGATTCCTGCTTCGCGTCCGCACAAAGCCCGGGCTGCTCCCAGCATATCGGAGTGAGCTTCGATGTGCGTAGCCTCGGGAAACACCGCCGACAGCCCCGCCTGGATAATCGACGCTTTTTCCGGTCCGCTCACGCCTGCTCCGTAAAAGAAAATTTCCGTGACGGGTTCCGTCACTTTTGGTTTCAGACTCAGCGACAGTTCTTTCGCAATCTCTTCCGAGGTCTGGTAAAAGGGATTGAACCCCACCGTACGGGCCTGTGACACGCTTCCATCGGCGGCCAGCATCCGCCAGTCGGTTTTCGTTGATCCACTATCTGCAATCAGTTGCACGTTCGTTTCGTTTAGACGTGATTCCCAGGGATGGGGTTAGCCTTTCAGAGCAATTTCCCGATCACCCGCCCACTGTTTCAAATCCTGCTTGTTAATGGCCGCGGCCATGACTTCCGGGAACATATCGGGCGTACAGGCAAACACGGGAATGCCCAGATCACCCAAAAACTTGGCATTTCCGTGATCGTAATACGGGGCTCCCTCGTCATTCAGGGCCAGCAGACAAATCAGCTGAACGCCCGAAGCTACGATTTCCTGGACGCGTAGCCGCATCTGAGCCAGATTTCCACCTTCGTACAAATCCGTAATCAGGACCAGAATCGTATCGTTGGGTTTTTGAATGACTTGCTGACAATAGCCTAAGGCACGGTTAATGTCCGTACCGCCACCCAGTTGTACGCCAAAGAGCAAATCAACCGGGTCGCGTAGATCTTCGGTCAGATCGACCACTTCGGTATCAAACACGATCATCTGCGTTTTGATGGCCGGAATGGACGCCATGACTGAGCCGAAAATTCCGGAATAGACGACAGAACTGCCCATCGACCCCGACTGATCCAGGCACAGCACTACGTCCTTCAATGAACGTCGCGTTTTTCGCCCAAAGCCAATCAGGTCCTCGGGAATAATCGTCTGATACGTCGGCTGGTAATGCTTGAGATTTTTGCGGATGGTACTCGGCCAGTCCATTTCACTCAACCGTGGACGCCGATTGCGAACGCCTCGATTCAGGGCTCCGCTAATGGATTGAATGGTATTCTGAGCCAGTTTTTCCAGCAACTCATCGACTACCTGCTGTACAACCCGCCGGGCCGTATCGCGGGTTTTTGAAGGAATCAGCTTACCTAATTCCATCAGCGTAGCTACTAGATGTACATCGGGCGTAGCTTGCTCGAGAATCTCCGGTTCAAAGAGTAGTTTCTTTTGTAATTCCGGCTTTTGCAGGGCGTCTTGCTGCATGACCTGTACCACCGACGCCGGAAAGTACGTGCGAATATCCCCCAGCCAGCGGGCTACGTTCGGTTGCGAGGCTCCCGACCCACCCGCCCGTTCGGGACTATACTCAAATTTGCCGCGTATTTCAAAATCGTACAGGGCCGACAGAGCCTTGTCAATCTGGGCTTCCGTAGGGTCGAGAGCCACGCCTGTGCCATCGGCCTGATCTCCGCCCAGCAGCAATCGCCAGCGTTTGAGCGTTTCTTCGTGTATCGCCATGTGTGCTTAATTCAGTCCCAGTAATGCTTTCATCGGTGATAAACTGGCTTCCGCTCGTTCCCAATCGAATTCGCCTTCGGCCCAACTCGTTTGCACGGCCGTTTCCAGGGTTACGGGCGGTTGTTTAGCTTTTTCACCCAGCTTGCGGCGTTCGGCTACTTCGAAGGTCGCAAAGGTCCGACGCAGGACGGGCAGTAACTCCATGAAGATTCCCGCTTCCAGCTCGGCCACCCAGGTATACAGCAATTTCCAGAGAGCTGGGTCGTACAGTAGAATGAGCCCACTGCCGCTTAAGAAGCCTTCCAGCCAGGCCGCCGACTCGCTTGGTTCGTTGCCTTTCGACAGGGCTCGTTCAAACCGCTGCGTCATCAATTCCTCTTCCAGCACTTTGCTGTCGAAGAGCAGTCGTGTACTTCCGCCGGTAATGAGAGCGGGCAGGTGTTCTTTGGTAGCCAGAATTAGTAAGGTATCCCGCCAGGCCTGCACCAGCGATTCGCGTTCGAGCAGACGTACGGATTCGTCCACCTGACGAATAAGGCCGAGCATCCGGCGAGCATTTTCGTCATCCAGTCCGTAACAGGCCGTAGGTAAACCAATGCAGATTCGCGTCAGCAGCCCTTCCACGACCTGCATCAGGGTGGATAAGTCCGTTTTCCGAACGCTTCCGTACCGACTCACTGTGACCAGCGGTTGCAGGGCCATCATCAGTTCCTGCATATCTGCCGACACCGTCGCCAGTTCGCTAATTTTATGAATCAGGCCGTCGAGTACGCCAAACAATTCTGCCGGAATGGCCGCTTCCAGTTTTTGGGCCAGTTCGGTAATAGAGGTACTGCGTTGGGTTTGATCGAGCAGGTACTGCGTGGCCGCATCTTCAATCCGGTTGCCCCAGATGGCTTTTTCAATGAGTTGAAGAATTGCCTCCGGGCTCCATCGCAGTTGCCAGCCTTCCTTAAACGTCCCTTTCCCGGAAATACCCGTCAAACTGCCCCAGGGCACATCCAGCACCCGCAGGCGATGGAGAAAGATACTCCGGGAAAGATCCAGGTCTTTGCGAAGGTCCAGCTCCAGAAACTTGGTCTCTTCCCGAATTTCAAGACGTAGCTTTTTGGCAATCGTTTCAAAATCGGTTTGAATGGGCAACTTCGGTAGTTCGTCGGGCACCTGTCCCATGCGGTGAGCCACGATTAGCTCCTTTTCTACCAATCGCATCAGAATGCCGTCACCCATGCACATCACCGACTGCGTAGCCTCATTTAGCTCGTTCAAACCCGGACGCGGGAGGTTTCGCAAGGTCGCCAGCGAATCCGCCAGTCGGAAAGCTTCGATAATATGAGCCGTGGACACGTCCATCTTCTGCCGACGAAAGAGCCGGGCTACGCGGGTGAGCCATTGTTCGCCCCGGTCTTCGGGTTGATACCAGCGGTGCTCGTACCAGCCCGGCGAGTGAATCCCGGCCCCGTACCCACTCCACCAGCTCATGCGGGTGTTCGTCCAGGGAATCCAGGTCAGGCGTACTTTAGCTTTGGGTAAGCCTTTGACGAGCGGCGTATCCTCCTTTTTGGTCGTTTTCAGATCGGTCAAAGCCGGCACGTGCCAGGCTCCGCAGACCACGGCGATGTTGGCAAATCCCTCTTTCTGAGCTTCGCGAATATGCTGCCGCATGAAGGCTTCCCGAATCGCATCCTGCTGCGGCGTCGGATGGGCCGAAGCGGCCCGAGCCGTTTCCATGGTTAGCTGTACCGCCTCAAAATAAGCCGCCGAATCCCCGATGCGGGGATCCTGTTCGAAGCGTTCCTCCCACCAGTCGTGATAGGTTTCGTAGCCCGCCAGTTCAGCCAGCGTATGCAGCGGCGAAATTTCCCGTTCGGGTGCTTGCTCTTTTTGCAGGGAGTCGATTTTGGGTGCTTCCTCCTTCGCCAGCGAATGCAGTAAAGGCATATCGGTCATGCGTACGCTCACCGCGTGCCGATGAGCGTATTGCACGGCCACCCATTCGGGGGAGTACTCGACAAAGGGGTAAAATACGGCTTTCTGCGGTTCCTCGGCGTCGTAAGCGAGCACGGCTACGGGCGGCTGTAAATCTTTGTGAGCCGTCCAGTGCAGCAACTCCGTCAGTTCGGGCGGCCCTTCCACCAGAATCAAATCGGGCTGAATCTCCGTGAGCCGCTGCTGCACCCGCCGGGCCGATCCTACGCCGTGGTGGCGAATGCCCAACAAATGAATCGTCATAGCGTCAGTTCCTTGCAGGCCCGGTACAGATCGCGGTAGTTTTCGCGGGTCTTCAGTACCGTTTCCAGGTATTCATTCCAGACTACTTTATCCTGAACCGGATCTTTCACCACGGCTCCGATCAGACCCGCAGCCAGATCTTCCGCCGTTACCCGGCCATCGCCAAAGTGAGCGGCCAGAGCCATGCCATTGTTCATCACGGAAATCGCTTCGGCGGTACTCATCGTACCCGAGGGCGTTTTCAGCTTGGCTTTGCCGTCCTGCGTAGCCCCTGAGCGTAATTCGCGGAAGATGGTCACCAGTCGCTGGATTTCAGTCAGGTGGGGAAGCTCCGCTGGCAATTCCAAGGCTTTGGAAAGACTGCTTACGCGGCGTTGTACAATGCTGACTTCTTCATCCATACTCTCGGGTACGGGCAGAATAACCGTATTGAAACGCCGTTTTAAGGCACTCGATAACTCATTGACGCCCTTGTCGCGGTTGTTGGCCGTGGCAATCACGTTGAATCCTTTGGTGGCCTGTACTTCCGAGTTCAGCTCGGGTATGGGCAGGGTTTTCTCCGAAAGAATGGTAATCAGCGTATCCTGTACGTCGGCGGCAATCCGCGTTAATTCTTCGATGCGGGCAATTTTCCCGTCCTGCATGGCCCGCATCATGGGTGTTACGACGAGGGCATTCGGGGAAGGTCCCTCGGCTAGCAGGCGGGCGTAATTCCAGCCGTAGCGAATCGCTTCTTCCCCCGTACCAGCGGTTCCCTGGATGAGCAGCGTTGAATTGCCCGATACCGCAGCGGCCAGGTGCTCGGCTACCCAGGATTTGGCCGTACCCGGCAACCCGTACAGCAACAGAGCCCGGTCAGTAGTCAGCGTTGCCACGGCGATTTCCATCAGGCGGCGACTACCAATGTATTTGGGACTTACTTCGAATCCGTTTTTCAGCGTACCGCCCATCAGGTACGTTACGACCGCTTGCGGCGTCAGGACCCAGTTGGGGGGCCGCTGACCGCTATCCTGTTTCCGCAGTTCTTCTAATTCTTCGGCAAATTGCTCTTCGGCGTGTTGGCGTAAAGCGTTCATTTTTTCGTAAAAAGTAGGTTAGAAAACAGTTATAAAGCTTCGATGCGTTGACGAAGCTGTAGTATTTCCTTCAATAGAACGATAAGTTTTTCTTCGCCCGACTGGTAATACGAAGGCGTATCCGAGGGCCGGAGGGCATCGATCTCCGCGTCGCTCAGCGGGTACCAGTACGCACTGGCCTGCCGAACAAATTCCAGATACACGTGCGAGTTTCTGACCAGCTCGAACGACTCCCGCAAAATATGTTTGCTCAACTTCGACGACCAGGGAGCGGTCAGTAATTCGGAGCGTTGCATACTCAGCTCCCGGAACGAAACGATGGTAAAGATCTTCTCCCAGTCTTCCATCGTGAAGGAAGTAAGACCGGGATACGGAATATGTGCTTTCGCCAGTATGGCAAAGAGTTCAGGGACGCGAAAACGAACGGACGCCTCCATCAGCGATACGTAGCGGGCGTACGAGCGGTCCGCTTTGGCTTTTTCTACGGTAAAAAAAGTAACCACGCCGGGCCAGTCCGTTTTAAGTTCTTCTTTCCATACCCTGGGATCGACCAGTACCAAAGCTTCGGTAAACCAGAATTCGATTATCGATTGGTACTGATAGGAATCCGTATGTTGGGCCGCAAAGCCCCATTGCTGGTGAAAGCGTTCCATCGAAAAGAACGCATCTTCGGTTTCGGGCAGTACCAGTTTGGGATCGGAAGAGACCAGTCCCAGCAGTTTCTTTTCGCGAACGACATACTTCCGCATTTCCTTCTGCATCAGCCGCCGTTCGGGCGAATCGGGTAAGGTGGCCAGCAGACGGATGAGCAGTTGACGGGTTTCCTGCTGGATGGGTTTGTTGCCCTTCAATTCCTGTTGCACCTGCCGGAGAAAAGGCTCGTCAGCGGGAGATAAATCCAGAAAGAGTACGTCCAGAAAATCTTTCCGTTCGCGGGCGTTGAGTTCGGGCCAAGCCTGTGCGAGTCGCTCGCGGGCGGCGGCGGAGTTTTGCTTTCGCAGGGTCGTTAGTACCTGCTTTCGTTCACTGATCTTGCCTTCCTCCCAGCCCGCTTCCGAAGCTTTGGTTTTCCAGGGTTCGTAAAAATTCCGTAACCACTCGCCCCGTTTGCCCTGCACGGGAATCAAGGCTTCCTGTACGGAGTCAAGTCCGATGTTTAGTAGCGAAACCAGCCAGGCGGGCGGTACAATCCAGTCCTTTTGAGCTATTTTTTGTAAGAGTAAACCCAGTAAAACCGGATTCAGCGGTTGTTGATCCAGCAGGGTTTTGAGAATGCGAACTGCTTCCGCCGGGGCAATGGCCTTCTCTTCGGCTTCGGCAAGGGGTACGCCCGCAGATTCCAGCACGGGAACCCGGCGACCCGCCCGTTCGTACTGGTAGGTAAGAGCGGCGGCCTGTAAGAAAAAACCTTCGCGGTCCTGCGGATTGGCCTGAGTTAGTGCCTGCTGAAGGGGTTCGGGCAAGGTTTCGAGGGAAAACCTGCCTTTCTCCGTTCCCAGCAACGCCACTTGTACGAGTTCATTCCAGGTATTCATGCGGCTTAGGAAGGTAAAAGTTGATACTGATCATCCAGCCAGATACCGAGCGGATAGACCGTACCGTCGCTGTAGCGTACCGATAAGGTCAGGGGATTTCCGCCACCGAGAGCCAGCAGATGGAAAATTTTCATTTCGTAAAATTCCTCCGAGAGCGGTACAACCCGGTTTTCAGTATCCCGCAATACCCATTGATCGCCTACCCGTACCAGCGATACCTTTTCTATCCACAGCGGAATTTGATCAGCCCAGGGTTGAGCCAGCCAGATTTGGTTCAGGAACGCCTCTGCCTCCAGCCAGTTGGCAAATGCCAGCGGTGGTGTATCTAAAGTGGAATAGCCGGAATGATTACTAACGATCGCTCGAAAAGGAAAAGCCGAGGGAAAGAAGCGTAACTCCGCCCGGGAACTCGTGCCCGGTACCAGGGGCGTTTCGATGCCCGCATTCTGATACGCGAAATTCAGTACCAGTGCGATGCGGTTCGTCTGATGCCCCCAGAGCCAGTTTTGTTGCACGGTAATCCGCTCTTCTTCCCGCGTCAGGCGACCCAGTACCAGCCAGTCATCCGTGACGACTTCGCCTTCCGCATCCAGGTCTTTCGCCGAGCGGCTCCAACCGAGGGCCGTTTTAATATCTTCCTGTACGGGAATGGGCAAGGAATCCAGATTTTTGAACGCCTCCGTCCAGACAAACAGCTTGGTACACTGTTCTAGCACCTGACTCTGCCAGTCAGAGCCCGCGTACGGAATGGCATTGAAGGCTTTCACGGCATTCGCCAGTCCGGTCGCCTGAGCATCGACCATTCGGGCGGCGGTCTGATCAAAATGCCGGTAGCCGCGTTCGGGTACGTTTAGGGTTCCCGTTCGCACCATATCCCGCAGCCACTGGCCCAGCTCCGTAACGCCGCCCTGTACTTTTCGGAGGCGTTCCTGTTGCCGTTTCTGCCGATCTTTTTCTTTCTGCTCGTCCGTTGCGGGTGAGGCCACCACGGATTCAGCGGCTTTTTCGGCTTTCGTCTGGCGTTTATCCATCCACTCGCTTACCCAAGCGGGTTCTTCGGGCGGAGACTGAAAGGCAGGTGAGCATTTAGCAAAGAGTAACAACAGCCCCAGGCCGTGTTTGCAGGGAAATTTCCGGCTGGGGCAACTGCATTTAGAGGCCATTTGCCCCAGGTCTATCTGGGTGCGGTAGGGATCCTTGCCGCTCCCCTGTAGCTCGCCCCACAGGACGCGGTCGTTGAATGCCAGCGTCAGCCATTTATTCTCAACGGCTAAGGCTTTGCCTGCTTTGAGCGAAGCAGCATCGGGAGCTAATGAAACGACTTGTTCTTCCGTTATTGAATTCACGTGGTTCGCTTAATACAACATCCTTCAAGGGGGT
Organism: Siphonobacter sp.; assembly: GCF_048595215.1. NCBI lineage: Bacteria > Pseudomonadati > Bacteroidota > Cytophagia > Cytophagales > Cytophagaceae > Siphonobacter > Siphonobacter sp. The sequence goes on along the minus strand of NZ_JBMDWJ010000339.1, from coordinate 4,598 downwards.
AAAGAAAAACAATGATTCGGAAAATGCCCGTATGAGTCAGCCCAGGCCAACCGCACGTTTCTCCTCATCTGACAGAAAATCAAAGACTTAGTTCCGTCATTTTTTTTCCAGGATTATTCCCTTTTCCCCCCGAAAGCTACGTGGTTGTTTAGGTTACCCGCCCAAAATCCGGGCTTTTTTTCGTAGCTTAGGCCATCTAACATTTCTAGTATGGCCGATTTATTTCACAAACAAACCCGCTTTTTCCTATGCCCGAGCAAAGCCCGGCGGACGGCTACGGCGGGTACGTTGTACGGTCATTTCTGTAAGCTTCACCGCATCCGTACCTCTTCCGATCAGCTGCTCTACGTCATAGCCACGGCGGGTGAAATTCCGCAGTCGTACCGCTTTCCTGGTTTTATATAAACGAAGGGCCGCCGCCTTTCGGTTTTCTCCCTTTTTTACTCCTAGTTAGCGATGTACACGACGTTTGAATCCCCTACCCAGCGAGCAATTGCCCTTGAAGAGCGATACGGTGCTCACAATTACCACCCCCTTCCCGTAGTCCTGAGCCGAGGCCAGGGCGTATACGTTTGGGATGTAGAAGATAAACAGTATCTCGATTTTCTTTCCGCGTATTCGGCGGTGAATCAGGGTCATTGCCACCCCGCGATCATTGCTGCGTTGACCAAGCAGGCTCAGCGACTAACGCTTACCTCCCGTGCGTTTTACTCGGATAAACTTGGCGAATGCGAAAAGTATCTGGCCGAATACTTTGGTTACGATAAGGCATTGATGATGAATTCGGGCGTGGAAGGCGGTGAAACGGCTCTGAAACTCACCCGAAAATGGGCATATAAGGTCAAAGGGATTGCTCCCGATCAGGCGAAAACGGTGTTCGCCGCCGGAAACTTCTGGGGTCGTACGCTGGCCGCCATCTCGGCCTCGACGGATCCCGACAGCCGGAACGAATACGGACCTTTCCTGCCCGGTTATGTCATCATTCCCTACAATGACCTGGCGGCTCTGGAAGCAACCTTGGCCGCCGATCCGACCATCGCTGGCTTCATGGTGGAACCCATTCAGGGTGAAGCGGGCGTAGTCGTACCCGACGAAGGGTATCTGCGGGGCGTTCGTGACCTCTGTACGAAATACAACGTACTCTTCATTGCCGATGAAGTGCAAACGGGTCTGGGCCGTACGGGCAAACGACTGGCTTGCGATCACGAAGGCGTTCGCCCAGACATCCTGGTACTAGGCAAAGCTTTGTCGGGGGGGGTGTATCCCGTTTCCTGCGTACTGGCCGACGACGAGATTATGCTAACCATTCGTCCCGGCGAACACGGGAGCACCTACGGCGGAAATCCGCTGGCCTGTGCCGTTACGATGGCCGCTCTGGATGTAATTCAGGAGGAAAAACTTGCCGAAAACGCCGAGCGAATGGGCGAGCTGTTTCGCCGCCGCATGAGTGAACTCAGCCAGAAAAGTGATCTGATTACGCTGGTTCGGGGAAAAGGCTTACTCAATGCTGTAGTCATCAATGATATAGAAACGAGTAATACCGCCTGGCAACTGTGTCTGGATTTAAAAGACCGGGGTTTACTGGCCAAACCCACGCACGGCAATAAAATCCGCTTTGCTCCACCCCTGGTGATTACCGAGGCTCAGATGGAGGAGGCTTGTGCGATTATCGAGCAAGCGGTACTAGCTCAGTAACTGATCTGGATCTATTTATTCAATTTTCATACCCAAGGATTTCCTTCTTATCATCGGAAGGAAATCCTTATTTTTTGTACCGCTTACTAGTAAAAGCCATTCATCCTGTAATTTTGAAGACGAACTAAATTCGCCTACTCCTAGAAACGCTTTCTTTGTAAAGTCAACTAAGAAGAAGCCCCCGTTTTATTATGAAATACCTTCTACCTTCCTTTAATACCCCTTTATTAAGTTTACTAGTGGGGTTATTGAGTACGCTTTCCGTGACGGCCCAGCAAGTGGGCTGGGTCACGTTCGATCAGCTTCCCCGCGACAATCAGCTTTACGCCCGCGACGATAACAATACAGCCATTGTACCCATCTCGGGTCGAACGACGGGTACGGACTGGGAATATATGTCGGTAATTACGTATCGGAACAATCAAAAGTATTCCTACCACAAAGCGGCCTTTACCTTTATCCCCAATACGACCCGGGCAACCTTTCAGTTGTCGCCGACCATCAAGGCCGAACTCGCCGACTATTCCTTTCAGGTGTACTGCTGCCGTAAGCAGGATTCGGTACTGATGGCCACTCGATCGGACGTGGTGGCGGGTGATTTTTTTGTGATCCAAGGCCAGTCCAATGCCAATGCCCTTAAGCCTTACAACTATAGCGGTAAATATGCCCGCACCTTTTCGAGTACCCCCGCTCAGAGTCCGAATGGGGTTTCCCAAGCCGACACAAACTGGATTGACGCGGGTTGGGCCGTTTCTCCGGTCGGTTATTGGGGCCGGGAATTACAACGGCAGATCATTGAGACCTATAAAATTCCCGTTTGCGTAGTCAACGGAGCGTTTCCGGGGACAAAAATTGCTGAGCAATTAGCCGGTATTTACGACCATTTGCTGTACCGAATTCAAAAATCCCGCATCAGTCGCATCCGGGCGTATTTTTATTACCAGGGTGAAGATGACATCCTGGGCTTTACGGAAAATTATCCAGCTCAGTTTGACCAGTTGCAGAAGAAATGGCAAAAGGACATGCCCATGGTCGACCGCTTCGTGATTATGCAACTCAACCTACTCGCTTCCGCTAATTATACGGCCGGAGCCATTCGGGAATTGCAGCGAAAAAGTCCAATGCTGTATCCGAAGAATGACCACTTTGCAACCGTAGGCTTACCCGAATACGATGGCATTCATTATGAAGTACCAGGTTATCAGGAACTCGCCGAACGGCTTTTCCGCTTTCTTTCGCCCAAACTCTATAAATCCACGGATACCCTGCAGATTCGTACCCCTAACATCCAGAAAGTATTTTACGGAAACGCCGAAAAAACGAGTATTGTGCTGGAATTTGATGCCAACCAGACCATGGTATGGCCTGCCGACCAGGTAGTAACCGACCTATCCGGCAAGTCCGTTACCGTCAGCCTAAAAGACTTTTTTTACCTCGACGGAAAGGAAACTTCCGTAGCTCCCGTCACTTCGGGGCAGGCCAGTGGCAATCAGGTAGTACTGACGCTTCGAAATCCAATCGCAGCAACCAAGCTTAATTACCTGCCTTCGTACAACATCCTGACAAATCTACGTGCCTTCCCAGGACCCTTTTTGTCCAATAGCCGGGGGTTGGGAGCATTTACTTTTCACGAATTCCCCATTGCCACGGCCCTTGAGTTATCCCTAAAAGCTCAACTCAACCGAAGTGTCGTCTCGCTGAACTGGCCAGCCGTAACGAATGTCCAGCGTTATCGGCTGGAGCGGAAGACGGCTTCATCCAACACCTATGAATTACTAGCCGAACTGAAGGGTGACGCCACTTCCTACGAAGATCTAAATACGGAACCCAGCCAAACCTATACGTATCGGCTAAAGGCCATTAGTGCGGTTTCTGAATCGCCGTACGCGTCCGCTGAAATTCAAAGTCCTGCTTTGTCAGAAGCGTACTTAACGGCGAACTGGCGGGTTATGCCTAATCCCGCCACCACAAACATCTCTCTGACGTTTGGAGCAACGCTGAAAGGGACCTTGACGCTGTCTAGTTTGCAGGGTACCAAACTGGCCCAACGGGAGATTTCCGAAGAAAAATCGACGGACTTGAACGTGCAAACGCTTAAACCCGGTATCTATGTACTGACGCTGGTGACCGATACGGGCCTGAAAGTAAGTAAACGATTAATGAAGTATTAACCCGTCGAAAGTCTAAGCGAATTCGACTGATGTAGGCAGGGGCCATCCGCAGGGATGCCCTTTGCTAGTTTTCCCCAGTACCTGAATCCTTCTTCCTAATCATGACGCAAACCTCTCCTTCCCACACGACTCGACCCCTTATTGCTTCACTGGTTTTCCTGGTGATATACGCGTTGATTTTTGTCTATAAACGCTTTTTCAGCGAAGCCCTGTATCAGGATGAAATACACTTTCTACAAACGGCCATTCAGTTTAGCAAAGAGCCGATTCCTTCGCTGCGTTTACTTGAAACGTACGGAGAACTGAACACGCCTCTCCCCTTCATACTGGGTGGCTGGATCATTCGTTTGTTTGGCGAAGACATTTTTTACCTACGGATGTTGAATTTCGTATTGAGTTACGGCATTCTTCTCCTCTTTATCTGGACCCCACCCCGGCCTACGGCTCGCCTGTGGGTGAGCCTGATTGGCATTTTCCTGTTTCCTAGCTACTACCTCTGCAGCATTTATTACTACACGGACATTATTGCTATGATCTGCGTGCTGCTGGGTTTTGTATATTATCTACGGAATTCCCACGGGGTAGCCAGTCTGTTTTTTATTGCGGCGGTTTGTTCACGCCAGTACATGATTGCCTTTCCAGCCGCAATCCTCATGCACCTGGCCTGGCAATCGTATCAACAAAATGGCTGGGGATTTATACCTGTTTTTTTCAAGCAAACCCCCTGGATTG
>NZ_JBMDWJ010000338.1:0-8702 GCF_048595215.1 Siphonobacter sp. | reverse complement strand
CGGTCGAGAATGTTACTAGGAATCAAATCAAACGAGAAAGCTCTTACATCTACTTCCGTAGAAGGTGTAATCATATCGTTGACCATGACCGTATTGTAACGAGACCCAAGGCCCCGAACCAGTACAAAGCGGTTGTCAACAATGGAGATACCCGGTACCCGGCGGATCGCAGCGGCCGCATCCCGGTCTTGTGATTTCTGAATTTGAGAAGCGGAGATCCCTACGGCAATCGGTTTGAATTGCTTGATTTCGGAAATAACCGCTACTTCGGTGTTGGTGGAACGAGCGGCCCGAACGACTACATCGGAAAGGTTCTTTCCTTCTTCGACCAGTTCCGTTTCCAGTACCGTCGTGTTACCCGATTCTACCCGTACTGTGGGGATTTCGCGGGTTTGGTACGAAATGTAGGTGACAAATACTTTGTGAGTTCCCGCGGGAATGTTGTTGATGGTAAACGCTCCCGTGGCGTCGGTTTGGGTACCCAGGTTCGTCCCATCGAGTCGAACCGTTGCTCCAATGATGCCTTCCTTGGTTTTGGCATCGTTGATTTTACCACGAATAATTCCAGTCTGGGCTAGGGAGATAAAGCCGGTGAGGGTCAGAAAACAGGTAAATAGTAGACGTTGCATATGCGTCTGTGAGGGTTTCATAAATTGATTCGTTTCAATTGGTAGTTGCTGGCACAAAATTCGCTCGGGCGTGTTACCTGAGTTTTTCGGCAGTTTTATCAGAAGGTGAAGTTTCGCGGGGGTGGGCTTAACAATTTGATAATATGGCTCTACCTTGATTTTGAGCCTTTTACCTGAAAGCAGTCTGAATTTTAATCTCAGATTTAGGGACTTGTCGCGGAAATTCACCCAATCGCCGAAGGCTAAACGCTTTCCCTCGACGTTCGCCAAATTTTCTGTATCTTCGAAGCACTGTTCACCTAATTTTAGCTTCATCACGGATGAGACGATTGATTCTGGCCATCGGCACCTTTTGTGCGTTTTGGCCTTCAGTGTACGCCCAACGGGGCAATCTTCCCTCAGCGGAGTTCAATGCCAACACCCGCTTCGAACAATTAGGCACGGCTCTGCCAACGCCTAACTCTACCCGTTCAGCTTCCGGAGCCCCCGGCAAAGAGTACTGGCAGCAACGGGCTGATTATGACATTAAAGTGGAGCTTGACGACGCCAACCAACGCATCATCGGTTCCGAAACAGTTACCTATTTCAATCACTCGCCGGACGATCTGCCGTACCTCTGGATTCAACTGGATCAGAACTTATTCAAGAAGGATGCGATCGGAGCCACGACGCAGTTAGGTGGCGTCAATCCCCAGGGTATGTCGGCGGCTCAATTGACGAAGCTGGCCGGAGGTAATGCCAAGGAGTACGGATACAATATCCTTTCGGTGAAAGATGCCAAGGGCAATCCCCTGCATACGGTAACCAACCACACGATGATGCGGGTGGATTTACCGACGCCTTTGAAGCCCAATCAATCCGTAAGCTTTTCGGTCGAATGGAACTACAACATCACGGAATACTACGGCCGCTCGGGTTATGAGTTTTTCAAAGACGGCAACTACAATTACTTCATCGCTCACTGGTTCCCCCGGATGGCGGTCTATGACGACGTAAACGGCTGGCAACACAAGCAATTCCTGGGTCAGGGTGAGTTTACGGTACCTTTCGGTAACTATAAGGTAGCCATCACCGCTCCCAACGACCACATTGTGGGTGCCACGGGCGAGTGCCAGAACTATTCGCAGGTACTGTCCAAAACGCAGATGGACCGCCTGAACAAAGCGAAGAAAAACTTCAAGGAGCCTACGCTGATCGTTACGCAGGATGAAGCCGTAGCCGCTGAGAAAAACAAGGCAACGGGTAAGAAAACCTGGGTATTTAAAGCTGACAACGTACGTGACTTTGCCTTTACCAGCAGCCGTAAATTCATCTGGGATGCCATGATGACGAACGTACAGGGTAAGGACATCCTGTGTATGAGCTACTTCTCGAAAGAAGGAAACCCACTCTGGGAGAAATACTCGACACAGGTGGTCGCTCACACGCTGAAGAGCTACTCGGCCCGCACCATTCCGTACCCCTACCCCGTGGCGATTTCCTGCCACGCTACGCCCGGTGGCGGTATGGAGTATCCGATGATCAGCTTCAACGGGGGTCGTCCGGAATCGGATGGTACGTACTCTGAATCCGTGAAATACGGTATGATTGGTGTAATCATCCACGAAGTCGGTCACAACTTCTTCCCGATGATTGTGAACTCGGATGAGCGTCAGTGGTCGTGGATGGATGAAGGGCTGAACACCTTCTGCCAGTACTTGGCCGAGCAGGAGTGGGATCGTAACTACCCCAGCCGTCGCGGTGAGCCTCAGTACATTGTGGATTACATGAAATCTGCTCCTAACACGCAGGTACCGATCATGGCTTCCTCGGATAACATCATGCAGTTTGGACCGAATGCTTACGCGAAACCCGCTACGGCTCTGAACATTCTGCGTGAAACCGTTATGGGTCGTGAATTATTCGATTACGCGTTTCAGGAATACGCTCGTCGCTGGGCCTTCAAACACCCGACTCCGGCGGACTTCTTCCGTACCATGGAAGACGCTTCGGGTGTGGATCTGGACTGGTTCTGGAAAGGCTGGTTCTATGGCGTAGAACCCGTAGATCAGGATCTGGCCGAAGTCGAATGGTTTGCTATCGACGCCATGGACCCGGCCGTTGCCAAGGCCGCTCAGAAAGCCGTAGACGAGAAGAAACGTCAGACGATGGCCGTACAACGGAACAAGAAAGACATCAAACAGACGGTCGTGGAAGCGAATCCGGCGATGAATGACTTCTACAACAGCTACGATCGGTACGCCGTTACGGAATCCGATAAGAAGAAATACGCCGAGTATCTGGCAACGCTGACGGAAGACGAGCGGAAATTGCTGCAGTCCGGCAAGAATTTCTATACGCTGAGCCTGAAAAACAAAGGTGGCGTACCGATGCCCGTGATTCTCCAGGCGAAATACGAAGACGGAACCACGGAAGTATTCCGTTTCCCGGCTGAAATCTGGCGGATGAACGATGTCAGCATCAAGAAAATCATCCCGACGGATAAAAAGGTTACCCAATGGACGCTGGACCCCTTCCAGGAGATTGCCGACATCGATACGGAAAACAACAGCTATCCCCGTCAGGCGGCTCAGCCCACGCGTTTCCAGATGTTCAAGCAACGTCAGGGTGGTCAGCAACCCCAAAATCCGATGCAACAACAGCGTCAGGGTGGCAGTGGTGCCGTAGGTGGCCGCAATTAATTCAGGCTACTCCTAATTGACATTCAATACTTTAGCGTCCCGAACCAGTTTCGGGACGCTTTTTTATTAAAAATTCTTGGGCTAAAGTCACGCAAACGCCCTTTAAAGCCCTATATTTGCACCCACATTTCGGGATGTGGCGCAGTCCGGTAGCGTACTTGCATGGGGTGCAAGGGGTCGTGGGTTCGAATCCCGCCATCCCGACCGAAAGTCAAACAGACCTGCTCAGCAATGAGCGGGTCTGTTTGCGTTAGGGGTATTATTCATCGTATCTGCATGGATGCAAGGACTTGTGGAACTGGCCGTCTACGTTCGGATTCCAGTAAATTAAGCCATCAGTGGTAAACGTATAAGTGCCTTTCTTGAATGTAGTGAAATATTACTACTTCCATATTTAGAGACTTCTTTTCGTACACGTCATCTGTTGTAGTTTTATACGCCCCTGCATACTTTGAGAATGGGATTGATCGCTTACATTTTTTGCGTATCCCTGGAAAGCTGTGCTCATATACCTCAACTTACGCCGAACCTTTCTCCAGTCTGCCTTACGCAATCAACTTTCGAAATAGCTTACCCGTAAACGTTTATTATAGTTTGATAGGGGGGTAAGTATAGTTTTCGCATCCGGTTATAATCCTATTTTGTAGATTTTTGAAAAATTCTATCGATACTCTCCTTTTACACAAATCATCGCTTAAATCAATCGCTTTTTTTCGACTAAACAATTGATATAAAAGCACAAATGTCCCCTTTATACGTATAGCCTTATTCAATCGAAAGCGATAATTTCCATTCAAACGACAGAAGTCGTATTCCTTAATTCCTACACTTATGGCATCTCAGGAACATTTGGATTTTACGTACACTACGATTGATAAAATTTTTCGCCTCAGTTTGGGCCCGAATGGCGACTACAGTGGTGCCCGGTACGAGGGAGATTTTTCGCTCTCGCTTGAAGAGGCCCAACGACGAAAACATCAGTTTATCGCCGAACAACTGCAAATTGAGCCCGGATCACGGGTTTTGGATATGGGCTGCGGCTGGGGACCATTCCTGACGTACGTTAAAAATCTAGGGGCTATTGCGAAGGGCCTTACGCTTTCGCAGGGACAGGCGGCGGCTTGCCAGGCCAGTGGATTGGACGTCGTTTTGAAAGATTGTCGTCAGGTACGAGCTTCCGATTTTGGCACCTTCGATGCCGTTGTCAGCGTGGGAGCCATGGAACATTTTTGCTCCATCGAAGAATTTAAAGCCGGAAAACAGGATCAGGTCTACGCTGATTTCTTTCGGAATATAGCTGAATTATTATCCCGTGGTAAACGCTGCTACATTCAGACGATGGTGTTTGGCAAAAACATGATTCCACTGGAGGAAATAAGCCTGAACGCTCCCAAGGATTCGCCCTCCTACGCGTTGGCTTTAATGATTGCTCAGTTTCCGGGCTCCTGGCTTCCCTCGGGGCCAGAGCAGGTGATTGAAAATGCAAAGCCGCATTTCAAACTGGTTTCAATAAGCAGTGGTCGATTGGATTATATTGAAACCATCGGTCAGTGGCGAAAGCGATTCCGGGCGTTTAATCTTCAGAAATACTGGCTCTATGCTACGTTGATTCCCAAATTCCTGCGTGATAAATCATTCCGGGATTTGATTGCGGTATTCCGGGTCAGCCCGAATCGCGTATGTTTCCAACAGGAAACCATGGAACATTACCGGATGGTGTTCGAACGGATCTAGTCCACCTAACAGCCCCGCCTCTCCACGGGGCTATTCTTTTGAATCGATTCAGGCTACTTATAACCCATCAAACTTGAAGCCTTTTAAACTAATCAAACTTCAAACCTACACTCAACCATTCAAACACCCTACCTCACTAGCTTTTCCAGGCATTTTATCGTATTCTGCGGGAGAATTCGCTGTCTTTCTCTTCCCCTCTGTGATCCGATGAATACTCCCCTTGCAAGGCCTGCCCTTTCCGTTCGTCAGCAATTTCGCTCCATCTTGGGCGGATCCATTGGCAACCTGATTGAGTGGTACGATTGGTACGCGTACTCCGTCTTTTCCCTCTACTTTGCCAGTGCCTTTTTTCCAAAAGACAACGAAACGGCTCAGTTGCTCAATACCGCTGGGATTTTTGCCATTGGTTTTCTTATGCGACCAATTGGCGGCTGGCTGATGGGGCGTTACGCTGACCGCTACGGTCGAAAATCGGCTCTTACGTTTTCGGTACTGCTCATGAGTGCTGGTTCCTTACTGATTGCCCTGGTACCGAGTTACGATCGGATTGGCCTGTTAGCTCCGCTCATTCTGGTACTTGCCCGCATGATTCAGGGCATTAGCATTGGTGGCGAATATGGTACGGCGGCCACGTACCTCAGCGAAATGGCTCCCCGACACCTGCGGGGCTTTTATTCCAGCTTTCAGTACGTCACTACCACGATGGGGCAACTGGTGGCCCTCGGGATTTTGATGATTCTTCAACGATACGCCTTGACGTCCGAGCAACTCAGTGAGTGGGGCTGGCGAATTCCTTTTGGTATTGGAGCGGTGCTGGCTCTTTCGGCCATCTATCTACGACAAGGACTCGTCGAGACGCAATCATTCGCTCAGGAAACGACGCAACTGGAGCAACGGGGGTCGCTGAAAGAACTCGTCAAATACGCCCCCGAACTTCGGCTGGTCATCGGCTTTACCATTGGTCTGACGGTTTCCTACTACACCTTCACGACGTATATGCAGAAGTTTCTGGTCAATACCGCCGGATTTAGCAAGAATGACGCTACCCTAATCATGGTCGTTACCTTGATCGTTTTCATGATTGCTCAACCCATACTAGGACTACTCGGCGATAAAATAGGTCGCAAACGCCTGATGGTTTTGTACGGTATCCTGGCAGTACTGACCACCTACCCGATTCTAACCCTGCTCAGTCATACGCAGGATCGCTGGATGGCCACGTTACTCATTATTCTAGCCATGCTGATCCTCAGTATGAGTACGTCCATTTCGGCCATCATCAAAGCCGAGCTTTTTCCCGTACACGTTCGTTCGCTGGGGGTTAGTTTCCCCTACGCACTGGCCGTCGCGTTGTTTGGTGGCACGGCCGAATACATTGCCTTATTGTTCAAGGACCGAGGCCACGCCGACTGGTTTTACTGGTACCTGACGGCCTGTATTGCTCTGTCGCTTTGGGTGAGCCTACGCATGCGAGATACCGAAAAGCACTCGACCATGGATCGGTAGTGCAATCCATCAGTACGTATATGTTTCGGTAGAAACGGTTTTCAATCGAATGACGTGGTACCGACTGGACGAATGAATAGAAGTGATGCGTGAAGCCGGGATATGTTGTTTCACCAGTTCTAGATTATCCGTTAAGAGGTAGTTATAGGCAAACGGGCGTTTGGCATTCGGCAACGACGAAAACCCGGCTGGGTAATAGATATAATTGAAGTGAACCTTTGGATGATTCTGATGCACTACGCTGGCCCAAAAGTGATAGAACCCGACGCCTTCACGAAAAAAGAACCCCACATTTTTTACATCCTTTCCAATCGCGGGTAGTACCTGGCGGAACGGTTCGTATTCGTGCATATGATTCATGAAATACGCTTTCGTTCGATCCATGCAGAACACATTTTCGTCTTTTTCCAAATCAAAATAACCAGCGTCATCGAGTATTGAAAATATCTTTGCTCGTTTGCTGTAAGGGTATACATCCTTAATCGGGTATGAATACTTCACCAGCGTTGAATTAAAATCGTAATATGGCCCCAGCGAAGGTTCTAGTTGTTGCTTCATTTTCAGGCTATTTACATTGACCGTTTTGGGAATGTGAGCAACGACTTTTTTAGAAAAATACCGCGTTGGAATCAGTATTTTATTGGAATTTCCGTAAACAAAAGGGATACAGGACAACAGTAGAAAGACGATAAAAACGGATTGTCGGAGTTTCAGTATCTTTTGGTATACAAACCCAATCATGATGGTTCCAACGGCAAAAAAAGGCATGTGGGTACGGGTACTCCAGGACTGAAACTTTAGCAACGTACAGAAGATAATCATACCAATTATCGATAAGACAACGAGCATTTTTACTTCCTTACTACCCCGCTGAGAAAATAGAAAAATCCCGTTAATGAACAGCAGTATGAAATGCAAGGTATTAGGTACCATGTCTTCATGTACGGAAAAGGTGGTCGCGTACGCGTTTAGACTAATGGCGGGCTCATTGACGGATACACCGATCTTTTTATGAATCCACTGAATCACGGAATCCATAAAGATATTGTAATGGTTATAAGGCAGGGCTACGTGTAAACCTGCGTTTTTAACCACATTGGAAATGGTGTAAGCCACCGAATGCCGGTCGCAGGGAATTTTCTCCGCAAAGAAGGCAGAACCTTCCGGCGGACTTAGTACGTGATGAAAAAGGCTATAGTTGCGAATGAAGAAAGGTGAAAACGTTAATCCTAAGCAAATTATGGCTAAAAACAAGAGCTGAACCGTAGGTTTAAGTCCGTGACGGATTAAGATGCTTATTCCAAAATAGAGGGCAAAGGGACAAGCAAAAAAGAAAATCGGGTACTTGGTGAAGCCACCTAAAGCCAAAGCCACGCAACAGAGTAAGCTATTTTTGTACCTGTATGCATCGATTAGCTGAAAGCCACCATACACGAAACAGAGGAATAAAAAACAGGCTACGTAATCACTTTGCGTAGTTGTACTTTCGAAAATACCAATCGGCAAGGTAAACAGTAAAATACCAATCAGAAACTGCCCTTTGTAGTCCATTCCTAACCGCTTGCCAAATAAACTTACCACGGATAGCGAGCCCAGCATAGCCCCGAATTGAATAACGTTAATCAGCTGATCGGTACCCGTAAGTAAGAACACCTGAAGAATCAGGTATTCAGCAAAAACATTATGGTACAGTTGCTGAATATGCGTCGTAGGAAAATGATCCAGGTTTTGATTGAGTATCCAGATTAGAATGCGGGTGATATGGTAGCTATTTGAATCGTAATTATTAGGCGTGGAGTACACCGCTAATAAGCCTAAAGGAGCAATAAAAAACAGAATAGTAATCCAGAAAATCAGTTTGTAGACCGTCGGGAAGGTACGAAACGTAAAAATTTGCGTGAACTGACGATACAAATTCCTATTCTTGAACGTCATCCTGCGTATACCTAATCCCATCCAAACGCCCGAAATCACGACCCAATAACCCGTTGCCGTTAGCGTATTGAGTTGGTTAAAGGCAGAAAATGTTTCACTGTAGATGAATACTAAAACGGCGTGAATGAGTAAGGTTTGGATCAGTGCTAGGCGGCTGGCGGTATATATTCCACTCGTTCGTAACTCGACCTGGTACCTCAGGAAGAAGCATAGCAGG
>NZ_JBMDWJ010000337.1:0-5337 GCF_048595215.1 Siphonobacter sp. | reverse complement strand
TTTCATTGTCATGACGAAAAATGGTAAAAGTGACAGCCATACGGACGCCATGGGCCTAAGCCGAGCCAGGGCCAGAAACTGGAAGATTTATCCCTTCGAAGGTGGCCATTACTCCATGCGGGAGCAACCCGAAAATCTGGTAAAAAAACTGGAGCTGGTACTGGAAAAGTAAGGGCTAAGGATTCGTTCGTTACTGAATGGTACGTTTTAATCAATCATCAAACATTTCCTGAGGAATATATAGGAATCAGATACTCCGGAAAACCTTCCAGAGGCCAATTCTCAAGTTCTATTTTCTTAAACGACAAGGGCAGGAACGGATGCAATCCATTCCTGCCCAACCGATCGAACCTACGGCTCTCGACAGAATTCTAAGAACCATACAGAATCGTTGAAAAACTCAGGTACTACCCGCAAAAACGCTAATTTAGTCGAGTTGGGCCGTACCCGCAGAGGTCCCCATCGGCTCCTCCGCAGTTGCCGAACTGGAAGCGTTTTCAATGGCCTCCAATAGCCAGACGGGAGGTTCACCAGCGGGCTGATCGCCTGAGGTCGTAATCGTACCCGTATTACTGCTCACGGGATCTGTTCCCTGAGGTTCTCCGCCAGCGTAACTGGGAATTGAATTCGACGTTACTGAGCTAGAGCTAGGAACTGCTTCGGTTTTGTGGTCTACTTCAATGGTTATTTTCATAGCAATGCTAGTTCAAAACCGCGTACCGGGCCTCGATGTTGACGGGTACGTTGGTCAGGTTTTTAATTAATACCCAATAGGTTACGTAGGTGGCGTTAGCCCGTTCTACGCGGGTTTCCCATTCTACCTGGGGTGCTCCGGTCCGTGGTGACGTAGGTACCACATGCCAGATGACGTGCCAGCTAGCCGGCCAGTTGAACGTATACCACTGGGCGGAGGCATTGGCCGCTACCGTACCCGTAAATTGAACACCAACTCTCATGATCGTGAAGGTTTGAAAAAAGGTTAAGAAAAATTTGTATCCGGGTTGTCCGATCCCATTGGTTTCAGCAGGTTGAGGCTACCAGCCCAGTACCGTAAACCTCCCTTCGAAATTCAGGGGCCGGTTACTGAGATTGGTTACATTGAGCCAATAGGTAATGAATCCATCCGAAGCCCGCTCTACCTGCGTTTTGATTTTAAGCTGCGGAGCACCGGGTACCGGCGTCGTGGGAACGGCCGTCCATACGATGTGCCAGTGAGCGGGCCAATTGAAGGTATACCAGCGGCCTGTAGCATTCGCTCCCAGACTGCCCGTAAACTGTACGCCCGACCAGGTATTGGTTTGTAAAACGAGCGGAATCAACTGGCGTAAGTTGGGACGATTACCGATTCGCTGCGTCAGGGGACGCCCGGCGGCGGCCTGCTGGGCGGAACCCGTCGTGCGGAGTACCTCCCGAGCCCGGGCGGGCGTCAGCGGGATGCGTCCGTAGGCCCGAAGAATGCCCTGCAAACAGGCCAGCGTTCCGACGACGATCGGCGAAGCACTCGACGTACCGTTGAACGTATCCGTATACTGTTCGTTTTCGGGGCCTCCCTGTAAATCGCCGTAACCCGTGGTCGTCACTTCCCAACCCCATCCCTGCACGTCGATCATGGAACCAAAGTTGGAAAAATTGCAGCGAGCCCGGTCGGTGTATACTTCTCCACTACCTGTCTCGGCGTTACGTCCGTGCGTACCGGGGGGCGGATTTCCCGCTCCCACTACCACTGCCCCCGAGTCCCGGTTGGCCCGGTTAAACGGATTCCGCCAGGTCGCCGGAAAACCCGTCAAAGCCGTATTGTAGCCCGCCGCATCGAGGTTGTTGTTGCCATTTCCGGCAGCTTCGACCACAATGACACCACGACTGACGGCGTAGCGAATGGCGTCAAAATCAGCGGGCCACCATTCCACGGTCGTAAGGCCCAGGGTTGGGTGCGAATACTGCTGTTCAATCAGGATGATGTCTCCCGGCCGGAGGCTATCGGCTGCCAGCTGGATCACCTGGGGTAGGTTATAGGTCATGGCCGCATCCCGGAACACCGAAATAGCCCGCAGGTTGGCATCCGGGCTAATGCCCGTTACCCCGATCGTATTGGTATCTCCACCGATCACACCCAGTACGGCTGTTCCGTGGTTTCGCCAGTCGGCTCGCTGTACGCCGCTGAGTAATCCGCCCGAGTTCTGAGCCAGATCTTCGTGCGTGAAATTCCAGCCACCTTCAATGTCAATCACCTGCACATTCGCTCCCCGCCCACCCGGATACGTCCAGGCAAACACTGCATCAACGCCCTGGGGCGATGCTTGCAAATAGCCCTGTCGATCGACAAAACTAGGGGTAATCGGTACGGAAGGATCCGGAGCGGCGGGCCGTACCGCCGTTTCAATGAAAGGTAACGTGGCCAGCGGCTGTACGTAAGCTCCCTCGACTTCTTCCCGTTGCAATAAGGACTGAATCAGAGGGTCCGCCTGCTCAGCGGGCACTTCCGTAACGTAGTATACGCTTAAATCAGGAGCGGGTTCCGCGGAGGTTTCCAAGGTGGATAGCCTCGCGGGGGTATCGTTGAACAAAGGCCGGAACGATACGGATTCTGCTGCCGGGACATTCGCCAACAGGCTGGCTCCCTGCTCCGGCGAGAAACCGGGCCGGACGATCACGACTACCTGCGTCCGTTGCGGATCTTCCGGGCCGCCGGCAGTTGGCGGTTCGCCCGGGAAAGGCTTGGTTGTTTTAGCCATCAGTTAAACAGGTTAAAAGGTTGAAGGATAGTATCAGACTTGTAAACACTTGCTGGCAAAATCAAACTCTTAGTCGTAACCGCTCCCACGGATGGTAACAGTTCAGTTCTTGCTTTTCAGGAATATGAAATGCGTACGATAGGAAGTGCCTTTTTTCAGTAGTGGCATTACTCGCTTTCTTTACCCGCCGATATTTGATACAGTTTTTGAGGAGAACAGGTACGGCAAAAGCTGTAATAGAAGATTTAAACGGCACTCTTTTGATTTCGGCGAAGCAAGCGATCAGGTTTGATTTTATTACCTTTGCCGGATGAACATTTCCTCGACCTCACTCACCCCGACTACGACAGACTTCAAAGGTTTTAAAGTCTACCCAATAGCCGGAGTAGCCAATCCTGCCCAACCTCATGGTCGGCGGGATTTTTATAAAATCGTTTTGATCAGCGGGGAAATGACGTTGAATTACGGCGGACAAAGGATCGATCTGTTCGGCAGTAACCTCATTCTACTCAACCCCCGGGTGCCTCACGCGGTAGAACACCGCACGGAACGAAAGGGATTCGCCTGCGTCTTTAAAGAATCCTTCCTGGCGGGCCGGGAGCGGACGGAACTGCTCCAGCACTCGTCCTTGTTTCGATTCGATGGCTCGCCCGTTCTTTCGCTTACGCCTGAGCAGACGGAATTCATGAGCGGTCTATTTCAGAAAATGCGATCCGTTTATGTTAGTGAGTATGACTACAAGGAAGATTTGCTGAAAACGTGTCTGGAGCTGATTTTACGCGAAGCCTTACGGATTCAGCCGCCTCTGCCCACGCTTACATCCAAGAACGGAGCTACACGACTGACCCAGCTTTTCCTGGATCTGCTGGAAAGGCAGTTCCCTGTCGAAAGTCCTGCCAGTCCGCTTCGTTTCCGTACGCCCCAGGATTTTGCCGAGGCCCTCTCGGTACACGTCAACTACCTCAATCGCTCCGTTAAGGAAAGCACCGGAAAGCCGACTTCCGTCCACCTGGCCGAACGGATCACGGCGGAAGCTAAAGCCCTTTTACAACATACGGACTGGAGTGTAGCGGACATTGCGTACAGCCTCGGGTTTGAGTACCCCACGTACTTCCACAATTACTTTAAACGAATCACCGGCCGTACGCCTAACCTGCTTCGGATGCATAAAGTTTGAAAATCATACTTTTTGGTTTGATTGTCTTTATCCCTTACGTTCGTTTTAACCGGAGCTTTGTCCTATCAAAACAACAAAGAGAAAGCCCGGCTACGGGTCTTTCTTTGAATGATAGGTCAACGAAAATCATGGAAAAGAGAACACTAAACGGATTGGAAGTATCCGCCATTGGCTATGGCTGTATGGGCTTAAGTATGGGCTATGGTTCAGCCCCGGCTCCGGAAGAAGCAATTCAACTGATTCGCCGGGCCTTTGAACTAGGCTGTACATTCTTTGACACCGCCGAAATTTACGCCATGGGAGCCAATGAGCGACTGGTTGGCGAAGCCTTGCAACCCCTGCGTAATCAGGTGGCAATCGCGACCAAATTTTTACTGCAGAAAGACTGGGAAGGCCATTCCCGGGAGCGTTTGATGCAGGAGTTACGCAACCGTCTGGAATCTTCCCTCAAACGATTGGATACGGATCACGTCGAATTGTACTACCAGCACCGCGTCAATAAAGATATTCCGGTGGAAGACATTGCGTACTGCATGGGCGAATTCATCAAGGAAGGAAAAATACTGGGCTGGGGTCAGTCGCAGGCTACAGTCGAAGAAATCCGGCGGGCTCACGCTATCACGCCCCTAACCGCTATTCAGAGTGAGTACTCGATGATGGAGCGGAAGTTTGAACCGGATGTTATTCCCGTCTGCGAAGCATTGGGCATTGGTTTCGTCCCCTTCTCTCCCCTAGCCAACGGATTTTTATCCGGTCAGGTCAAACCCGATGCTGCGTATACGGGTATGGATGCCCGTCGGGTCATTACGCGGTTTGAAAAAGAAAATATCGTAGCTAACCAACCGTTGCTGGATCTACTATATCAGGTGGCGGCAGATAAACAGGCCACGCCCGCCCAGATTTCCCTGGCCTGGATGCTGCATAAAAAGCCCTTTATTGTCCCCATTCCAGGTTCGCGAAACAGGCATCGGATGGAAGAAAATTTCGGAGCCGCCGCAGTCGTCTTGACCGATGCTGAATACGCGGAAATCGAAAGGGCTTTGGCTCAGATTGAAATTCACGGCAACCGAGCTGATGAAGACATTGCCCGCCTGCGGACGCTTCAGTAATCACTACGTATTCAATCAACAGTTACTCATGTAGTTAGCAACCCAGAAAAGCTATTTCCAACCAATAGCTTTTCTGGGTTGTTGCCTTCACAGCCTTTCCCGCCCAAGTGTCGTTTCCCTAGCCGTCGAAAGCATTCCGACGAATCATCAAAAGAGATTATACGTTACGGTTGGAGCTTCCACAGAACCTATCGGACAATCAGCATTCCTCCAAAGAATTTGCAGAAATTAGCGGTGTCAGCCTATATTTATAGATTAAAAACGCCGCAACACCATACAAAACGAGCGAAGCCATACTGATCATGAACTACTTATACGT
>NZ_JBMDWJ010000336.1:0-10374 GCF_048595215.1 Siphonobacter sp. | reverse complement strand
TTCCCCGATCTGCTCCAATGTCACCGCCATTATCGAAGTAGGCAACTACTGGTTCAGTAGGACGACTACTGCGGGCTTCCATGAAATACGTAGGATTGGCACCACCAAAACCAAATCTACCTTCTTCATTGATCATCAGTCGATTCGTTCCACTGGTTTGCAATTGAAGGGTGCTGAGGTTGTTGGTTCCATCGCCCTTGTAGTAGGAAATCACTCGGGACATAAAGGGAGCAAAGGCATTATTGACGCGTCCTCCGAAGGATACACTTCCCAATTCCGTATTCGTTACAATATCGGAAGGTGATTCTTCACTGCCTCGGGAACTCGTTAAGATTAATCCCGGGCTGGTACCATTACCGTAGCTGAATACACGAACATTATCTTCATCTCCCGTACCGGCACCATCGTTCACAATGGTCAGTCTTCCTTGCCGCTGCGAAGTACCAATACTTACCCATCCCTTCTGGTAAATATGTTGGTTATTAGAGGTTGCCGGGTTGGTAGTACCTACTACATTCCAGGGCTGGGCGAGTTTCTTACAAACCCAGCCTGTACCGTCAAAGTAGTATTCACCCGCACCCATCGCCGGATAATTCACGTTTTCACTCGTAATGGCACCGTTACCGTTATAAACGGTCATACCGGTGACGGCATTACCCGCTAAGCCCCAGGTCGTCGTTGTGGTAAGCCAGGCACGAGGCATCAAAAGACCTTTGGAAGGAAGACCAGAGTTAGCAGAGGGGTTCGTATTTAAATCTAACAAAGCTGCTGCATTAGGAGCACCCGTACCCCCGATTTTCATCTGGGCCTGGAGTGAAGGAGCCGCCGACAGGGCCGCCAAAAAGCAAGCAGTAGTAAGTAGTTGTTTAGTCTTCATAGGGTAAAGGAATTGGATGAAAAATTGATTAGTAATAAAAAGGATCACCTAACGGATGAAACCGCCAGGCCCAACAAATTGTCAAGTAAGAACTCAGGAAGCTTTCAGATAAAGCAAACAAACAGCGTAGTGATCGGGCTGTAAAAAAGAAAGGTTCAGTGGATAGATAGTAATCATTTTAGCGGAAACGATTTGGAATATCTAAATAAGAGTCGTGAATTGGGCAGCAAAGGAATTGTATACGTATTTGAGAAGCTATAGTAATACTTGAATCCTCTTGTAGTAATAGTTGTATTGTTTAATGAGTATTAAATAGTGTTTGGTACTATATGCTTATTGGTAGATTGAGTATAAATAAAGTATATTTTACTGCGAAACATTACTGAAAGGGCATGGATTTCGGAAAAGCGGCGAAAAAGGAATCATTTGTTGTATTTTTTCATTAAGCCAACAAATCGAATCCTATCTAGCTTCAACGCATGGAACTTGGTATTTCCAGTTTTGGTGAAATCCATCCCGATCACGTTTCGGGTGGAGCCCGTAATGCCCACGAACGAGTACAGCAGTTGCTCGAAGAAATTAAACTCGCCGATGAAGTAGGTCTGGACGTCTTTGCTTTGGGTGAGCACCACCGGCCTGATTTTGTGGTGTCGGCACCGGAAGTAATCCTTTCAGCGGCGGCGGCTCAGACGAAAAACATCAAACTTTCCAGTTCAGTAACCGTATTGAGTTCTGCCGATCCAGTACGGGTCTTTCAGAATTTTGCTACACTGGATCTAGTATCCAATGGACGGGCGGAGATCATGGCGGGGCGGGGGTCGTTTATCGAGTCTTTCCCCTTGTTTGGATACGACCTCAACGATTACGACGGCTTGTTCACGGAAAAGCTGGAATTACTGTTAGCCATTAATCAGAGCGAGAAGGTTAGCTGGGAGGGACAGTTTCGGGCAGCCATTCAGGACTTGGGTGTGTACCCAAGACCCTTACAGGAGGTTTTGCCTATATGGCTGGCCGTCGGTGGTACGCCTGCTTCGGCGGCTCGGGCGGGCTCACTGAATATACCCATGACGGTAGCCATCATTGGGGGAACGCCCGATCGCTTCGTACCGTTTGTCAAGCTCTTCCGGCAGGCGGCCGCTCAGGCGGGTCACGATGTAAGCAAACTCCCACTGGCCATCAACTCTCATTTTTACGCCGCCGATACGGCTCAACAGGCCATCGACGACTTTTTTCCACCCTATGAACTCATCATGAACCGGGTAGGGCGGGAGCGGGGCTGGTCACCCATTGGCCGGGATTATGTCGAGTTCATGCAGAAAAGTGGACCTCTAATGGTGGGCAGTCCCCAGCAGATCATCGACAAAATCATGTACTTCTACGAATTGTTCCAGCAAACGCGGTACCTGGCTCAACTCATCGGCGGGCATTTGGTTCCACACAAGAAAATACTCAGAGCCATTGAATTGTTCGGTACGGAAGTGGCCCCGGTGATTCGTAAAGAAATGGCTTCCCGGCAAACGGTATAAAAACATAGAATCTTCTACGTACGCCAGACAGTATATATATAAAACCCGAGTGGAGGTGCCTCCACTCGGGTTTTATTCTTTTCAAGTATCCAGGAAATTGGTATTTTAAGCTCCTCGCATCGAAGCAAAGTTATACAACCAACTGTAAATTAATACCCCGAAAAAGGCTAGATAACCCAGTAGAAGACCCAGGCCGAGGTAGACAAATCCAACCAGAACCGCTAACGCTCCTAAGCCAATGATCAACCAACTTACGACTTTAAGCCAGGTTGGAATACGTTCGGGGTGATCGAGCAGTCGAGATAGTGGAATAATAACCAGCAGTCCGTACATACCTAACAGAAACAAGGGGCCGTAATCCAGCCAATAATGAACGGCTAACGATAGTACCCCTACGCAAAGAGCGATGCCCGTAATCCAGGCCAGTCGCTTTTGATTTTTTTCCAGAGCCATTCTTCCGTACGAATCCAGCTGTAGAATCAGGTAACCCACCGGCATCATGACCCAGGTGAAATACAGAAAAGCGATGATTAGGACCAGCAGTACATTCAAAACAGGAAAGCGTTCGGCGTACTGGCGAACCAGATTCTGCCCCAGCAGTACCCCTAAAATGATAGACCACTGCATGCTCGACTGGTGACGACTCATCCAGAACGAATAGTTGAGATAAGCCCGGTACAAGGGGTTCTTGGCCTTTACTGCTTCTTTCATCCCCTCCTGAGCAAACTCGTACGTCGGCTTCATCCGTAAGGCCTCAGCAAAATGCTGTCGGGCTTCCGAAATATTCCCCCGTTCCAGTTTACTCCAACCGACGGTAGCCTGCGTATAGGCGTTGTGAGGGTCGGCCGCCAGGGTATCTTCGATGGTACTCTGCATTTCGTCCAGCCGTCCCAATTTAGTTAGGGCTTCGGTACGCGTGTTCAGACACTGCACGTGCTCGGGGTCAATGGCCAGACCCTGGTCGGCGTAAAACAACGCTTTTTCCCAGTTTTTCTGCAGGTTATGCAGGGTGCCGAGCATGTTGAAATAATCCGCATCCCAGGGATCCAGCTCAACGGCTTCCAGCAAAGCCTGTTCGGCATCAGCGTATCGCTTGGCAAGCAGTAAGGTCACGCCGTAAAAATAGTGAGCAATGGAATAGTCGGGTGCCTGGCTTAGGAGTTCCTCGGCCGTTTCCAGTGCTTTCGCATATTCGTGCGTATTGATATAGGCCTGTACGAGCAGAATCAGGGCTTCTAAATCTTCGGGTTGTTGCAACAGCCACTGCCGTAATTCCTGAATCGCTTCCGCAGTACGGTTAAGATTCATCAGCAGACGGGCTTTATCAAGGGCATTCGATTCCAAACGAAGGATAGTTTACGTACAATTAATACAATAGGTAGGCGATTAGAACGTGCCCGAATACAACCGAAAGGAAAGCGGTAGTACGTAAGGGACTTGCTGCCGCTAAGGCATTCCGATATCTCTACTTTAGCTTTAGATAAGTCAAAATATCGTCGTACAGACCACTTTCATTGGAATACAGAGCATAATTTTTGGCGGTTGCAAACCATTCTTTGGTCGTAGGGCGATGCCTGCGGAGAGCTTCCTTAAAGTCGGCCATCGTCAGGGGTAGTACCCGACCCAGCCGAAGCGATTCAGGTAATTTTTGCTCAATAGCCAGATCGACCAGGGCTCGTAAATCTGCCCCCGAATAACCGTCGGACTGTTTGGCAATGGACTGGTAATCGATTCCTTCGAGCGGTTTATCAGCCAGCAGGATTCGTAGAATTTCTACCCGAGCCGCTACATCGGGCGGACTCACAAACACAATGCGATCAAAACGACCCGGGCGACGGAAGGCCGTGTCCAGGTACCAGGGCGTATTGGTCGCTCCCAGAATCAGAATTCCTTCGTTGCTGTATTTCACGCCGTCCAGTTCATCCAGAAATTGGTTGATGAGGGTACGGCCCGCCGCCTTGCGTAAGTCGGTCCGGCTGGCACCCAGGGCATCAATTTCGTCGAAAAACAGAACGCAAGGCGTATGCATCCGGGCCTGCTGGAAGAGATCGTGCAGGTTTTTTTCGGAGTTACCCATCCACATATCCAGCACTTCATTAATCCCTACTGAAATAAAATTCGCTTTGATTTCACCGGCCGTAGCCCGGGCCAACAGCGTTTTCCCGCAACCGGGAGGGCCGTACAGCAGAATACCACCGCCAATTTTCTTGCCGAAGGCTTTGTAAATTTCTGGATTATTGAGCGGGTGAATCACCTTTAATGCGATTTCTTCCTTTACGGCCGAAAGTCCTCCGACTTCGGCAAAGGTGACGCGGGGTTTTTCGATAAGCCCTGAACCTTCTGCTTGGATGCGGTCAATTACCTCGTCGAAACTGCTGGTTTGACCCAAACCTGAGTCTCGAATGGCCTGATTGAGTTGCTCTTCAAATTCTGCCTGCGTCAGGGTATGATCCTGAGCGGTGGCCTGTTTGTAGTACGCATTGGCCATCTGTAGATCACCAGACGCCAGGGCAATACGAGCGAGCAGAAACAGAACCTGCGGAGAGGGAGCCGTATCCAGTAATTCTTCGGCAATGACGTGAGCCGTTGAGAAACTGGATAATTGCAGGTAACATTCGGCCAGTTTGAATTTTAAATCCAGGTCAGCACTGAGTTGTAGGGCCGCTTTATAGGCTTCGAGAGCTTCTTCATACCGAGCGAGCTGGTAATAAGCATCGGCCAGCATTCGCCAAAGGGGTACATTCTGCGGCGAAACCTGAAGAGCTTCGCGAAGGGCATCAAGTTGGGACTGATTCATGCCCAAAAATACGGGATCGGCTTGTTACTCGGCCTTTTTGACAAATTCAATTTTAATGGATTGTTCTATACATCGTTAAAGCTACGGGCATGCAAAGAAGAGAATAGGGTATTCAAATCTGTTTTTTCGTTAGAGAAAAAGGTAGCTCCTGCGTATCCTCTTAACGGGTACGCATTACTTTTGGGTAATCATTTGTTTACGCTGGTGCCGCTATGTCAACCTACGGTCTAACTTATCAATTTCGAAAGCCCGACGGCCCCCTTTCAACCTTTGTGGAGAGTTTCTGGATGCTGGAACAATCATCCGAACAGAAGCTGCCCGTCATTGTTGTGCCGGACGGACGCGTGGATATTCTCTTTTCATTGACTTCGACAGGGTGGGTACAAGCGATGTTACGCGGACTGGATACGGAACCCGGCAAGGGAGACCTTTCACCGGGGACGCGGATGTTTGCGGTGAGTTTAAACCTATTAGCGGTGGAATACGTATTGGGCGAAAGCGTGGCTGCCCTGCTGAATACGGGTCGCTTGTTACCGGCAGGATTCTGGGAAATTCAGCCGGAAGATCTTCAGGATTTTACAAGCTTTTGTTCACGCGTTAGTGAGTTCATTGAACGTCGTATGCAACCCAATCCTGATCCACGAAAGCAGCAGTTATTTGAATTATTATACGAGTCCCGGGGCGATCTATCCGTAGAAGAACTGGCCCGGCGGGTAACGTGGAATCGTCGGCAGATCAATCGTTATTTTACCCAGTGGTTTGGCTTGCCTTTAAAAACCTACAGTACCATTCTGCGTTTCAGGGCTTCGTTTGAGCACCTTCGTCAGGGAAAACTCTTTCCGGAAGAGAACTTCACCGATCAGGCTCATTTCATTCGGGAAGTGAAAAAGTTTGCCGGTGTCGTACCCAAAGAGTTAAGCAAAAATGTCGAGGACCGATTTATACAATTTTCAACCCTCCCTGCTGTCTAGGTTTGCTGCGTACTTAAACGCAAAAAGCCATGACTATACAAGGTAAAACAATCGCCATCGTCGGCGGAGGACCGGGGGGCCTAACCCTTGCTCGCCTGTTACAACTACAAGGAGCTCAGGTAAAGGTATACGAACGGGATGTGAACGAAAAGGCCCGCGTGCAGGGAGCTACCCTGGACTTACACGAAGAGTCGGGTCTGGAAGCCCTCCGGCAAGCGGGACTGATGGAAGCCTTCTGGGCCAATTACCGACCCAATGCCGGTAAATTACGAGTCGTAGATGCGAAGGGCACGATCTATTGGGATGATCATGCCCAGGATTCGTATCAGGAGGATCGTCCTGAAATTGACCGTGGACCCTTACGAAACCTGTTGCTGGATTCCTTACAGCCCGGTACGGTAGTTTGGGATCGTCAGTTGATGACGATGCGACCGAGACAAGAAGGATGGGAACTGACTTTTCAAAACGGCACATCCGTACAAGCGGATCTGGTGATTGGGGCCGACGGGGCTCGTTCCCGCATTCGACCGTTTTTAACGGAAATCACCCCCTTTTATAGTGGCATCACGGTATTGGAAGGAGGCGTTCCGAATGCCGAAACAGCCAGTCCATCCATTTATAAGCTGTTAAAAGGAGGCAAGATCTTTGCTTTAGGAAACAGTCAGTCACTGATTGTGAGTTCGAAAGGGGATGGTAGTATGTCCTTCTACGCAGGATTCAGAACGGAAGAAGACTGGGTACGGACGTCAAGGATTGACTTTACCCAGAAAGATCAGGTATTAGCCTGGTTCCAATCGGAGTTTGCGGCGTGGGATAATCGTTGGTCCGAACTGTTTACCCAAGCCGAAACGCCCTTTATCCCTCGCCCGCAGTACTGCATGCCCTTAGATCAAACCTGGGAAGCACAACCTAACCTGACCCTATTAGGCGACGCGGCTCACCTCATGCCACCCTACGCGGGAGAAGGTGTGAATATGGCCATGGCGGATGCTCTTGAATTGAATCAGTGTCTGACTAACCCTGCTTATACGACTACGGTGGAAGCCATTGCAGCCTATGAACAACAGATGCGATTCCGGGCGTCACAAGTGGCTAGAGCTACCCTTGAATCTACTGAAATGATGCACGCTCCGGGAGCTTTGGAAGCTTTAGTAGCGGTATTCCAGGGTTGACCTCAGCTTATTCCCTTGTATGTGAACCTAGTTTAGTTGCCTATAGACTAGGTTCACGTTTTCCGGCCTTGGGTTTTGAAGACTTCAAGAGTGCCCGAAATGTCTCCGTATTCAGATCAGCGATGATTTAATGCTAGGGTGGGGGAAATGACCCGATGTTTATAAGAGTTTAATTGGTTAGTTGAACCACTTGGGGGTTGACTGTCACTAGGAACTTCCCGGTTTAGTTTAAGCAAAATCGATGGGTTGTCCGTAGCGAATGCTACGGACTTTTTCATTAGTAAGCTGTGCTTATTAAGCTGGTCTCTGCCTTTGAAAAGCCATGCTTTATTCTATTGTTGTGTTATTTTATCAAGCTTGTTGAATAGTAATCTTTCTGGAAAGGCGTCCGGTCATTACCAGAATTTGGATGAATGGTTACTCTACTCATTTGCCGTTGATTTTACTTGCGGAAATACCTCGTTATCAGAGCAGGAGTCTTTCTAATAGTATTAGATTATTATAACGTTTTTTTTACGTTATAATGTTACTTAAAATCTTTATCTTTCTTGAACCTTTACTATTCTTAATACTACCCTCTCTACTATTCATTTCCATTTCACATCTATCCAATATCCATCTCTCGTTTCTCCTATATCTAATCTATTACTGATTGAGTCTCATTTATACACTTTTTGGCCTAATTACTATTTAGACTAGTTCTTAATCATTAGGTTTGCTCTTCTATTCCCAGCACCTTCCCAACAACTATAGCTGGTCTTGATCATATCTAAACTTTATCCGATTATGATACGTCTTACGTATTTTCTCTTGCTCTGGTGCTTGAGCCTGGGAGCCTTCGCGGCCCATCCATTGTTTAGCGATACGACTAAAGTATACGGACTTCCACTCCTGACTAAAACACCCAAAGGAGATGTAGTTTTATCCTGGACCGAGAAGGATAACCAAAGTGTAGTGGGTTATTACTTTGCTACGTCTACCGATCAGGGTCAGCATTTTTCCGACAAACAACTGATCTTTTCAGCACCCGGCATTGGTACGGGTCAGTTGATGCGGCCCAAACTTATCTTTAAAGGAGACGGAACCTGGGTGGCCGTTTTCACCTATAATCCTAAAATGACGGCCAAACCGATGGCGGCAACAGCCGCCCCAGCCGCTGCTCCACAAGGGGGTGGCCACGAAGGTCATGGTGCCCGGCCAGCCGGCGGCGGAGGTCGTCCTAACATGGGGGACCGGAAAGCCATGCAGGTCGTGTATACGTTTTCCAAAAACGCTGGCAAAAGCTGGTCTACGCCCCAGCCTGTGTACCAGGATGTAGACGTACCCGCTCTGCGGGGCTTTTTCGACGCTACGGTTATGGCCAATGGTGAAGTAGCCGTTGCCTATCTGAAAGATGTGATCGGCAGTACCAAACACGAAGAGCGTGACTTACGCCTGGTCGTATCGAAAGGAGATCGCTTTGAATCCGAACAATTGCTGGACCCTACACCCTGCGATTGCTGCCCGATTAGTTTGCTGACTGATACCGATGGCAAGCTCAACGTATACTACCGCGATAATCGCGACAACATTCGTGACATTGCCCGACTGGTTTCCAAAGACAATGGCAAAACGTTTTCGTCATCCGAGATTCTGCACGATGATAACTGGCAAATCAATGGGTGCCCGCATTCAGGTGCCGTTTCTGTACGTTCAGGGAAGACCGGACTGGTATCGTGGTTTTCAGCGGGTAAGAACGAGCCCGGTCTTCGTCTGGTAACGACCGAAGGTAAAAAACTGCTCGTCATTACGGATCCCTCAGCTAAAAATGCCGCCCTGGTGGGTTCGAAAGACGGTGGGGTGTTACTCTGGGACCAGAACAAACAGGATGGTGCCGGTAAAAGCATTGCGTATCGAACGGTTAAAGGCACTGCCGTTTCTGACACGAAGTGGCTCAATGAAACTGCCAGTACCATGAATCCGAGTGGTTTGATGGTAGGTAATAACCAGCTTCTGATCGCTAGTGAAGTGGCTACGCCCCAGGGAAAAAATTCCATTCAACTCACGAAGGCGTCTTTATAAACACTTACGTTATTCGCATAAAAAAGACCAGTCTACACAAGGCTGGTCTTTTTTATGGCCAGTTGATCTATTTTCCGTACTTTCAATTTCCATACGTATCGCTCCCTTCTGCATGAAACCATTCAGCCTGCTCAGTTTTCTTTTCGTAGTTTGTTTAAAATCCTGGAGTCAGGAAAAGCCGGTCCGAATCCCCTTTCAACTGACCCCCGCCAATAACATCTCGGTACGGGTTCTCATTAATCGGATCGATACCTTACAGCTCATGTTCCACACGGCATCGAGTGGACTCACGCTTACGGAAGACGCTACGCAGAAGGTAAAAAGTTTGCAATTTGCCCGCACCGACACCGTCAAAAGCTGGGGTGGTGAGGGAAACGCCTCCCGGTATAGTCCGAACAACACGCTGCAGTTGGGCGATCTTACCTATCAACAGGTTCCCATTTGGGAAAATAAATATTCGGGGCCCGGTACCGATGGAAAGTTTGGTCTTGACTTCTTTGCGGGCCGGGTGGTCGAGATCAATTTTGAGGAGAACGTTCTTGTCCTCCACCAGCACCTTCCCAAAGCCATGCAGGGATATGAAAAACTTCGCTTCAAGCTCCAGCAGGATATGCTTTATCTGGAGGGTGGACTGGTTATCGGGACGGACACGCTTCGTCATTCCTTTCTCATGCATTCGGGTTATGCGGGTAGCTTGTTACTGGATGATGCCTGGGTGGCACAGCACGCTCAGATTCAACGTTTGCCCGTCATCAGTGGACAGGAGTTAAAGGATTCGTACGGCAATACTTTGAAGACCAAGAAATCCAGCCTGCCTGCCTTTTTACTGGGAAAAGCTAAGCTCGAACAAGCTCCAGTCAGCTTTTTTGAGGGAGCGATCGGTCGACAGAAAATCAGTGTATTGGGCGGCGATGTACTGAAACGATTCAACTGGATCATTGACATTGCCGGAGGGTATGTGTATCTGAAG
>NZ_JBMDWJ010000335.1:0-2659 GCF_048595215.1 Siphonobacter sp. | reverse complement strand
TTGGCCAAATCACCGATACAAATACGCAATGGATTGGGGCTGAATTGTCAGCCATCGGCGTACGTACCGTTCGCAAAAGCTCGGTGGGTGACCAGCGAGCCGCTATTTTGAGTATTTTGAGCGAAGCCGAACAACGAGCTGATATTGTCATATTAACGGGCGGTTTAGGTCCTACCAAAGATGACATTACCAAAACTACACTTTGCGAATACTTTAATACCGGCCAGGCCATCCATCCCGAAGCCCTGGAAGTAGTCACCGATTTCTTTCACAAACGGGGCCGTGAGCTTTCTGAAATTAATAAGTTACAGGCTTCTCTGCCCCTGAATGCTACGTATGTTCCCAATACGCGGGGAACGGCTCCCGGCATGTGGTTTTTTGAACGCGGTACGGTATTTGTTTCCTTGCCCGGTGTTCCGCACGAAATGAAAGGTCTGATGACGGATGAGGTGCTACCCCGCATTAAATCGACGTTTCCCCTACCAGTTATTCACCATAAAATGCTGCGTACCATTGGTATTGGTGAATCCTTTCTGGCCGAACGCATTGAGGCTTGGGAAGATGCACTCCCCTCGCACATCAAACTGGCGTACTTACCTTCGATGGGTATGGTGAAACTTCGGCTGACGGCCACCGGCGAATCGCTGGAAGTCCTGCAAGCGGAGGTGAACGCCGAGATCGCTAAAGTTCTACCGCTGATTTCTACCTACGTGTATGGATATGACGGCGATGAAATTGAAGATGTAGTAGCTCGCTTACTACGGGAATCCGGCCATAGTTTATCCATTGCCGAAAGCTGCACCGGCGGGTACCTCTCTCACCTGATTACAAAGATTCCAGGAAGCTCAGCGTATTTTCAGGCAGGCGTGGTGAGTTATTCCAATGCGGCCAAGATGAATACGCTCGACGTCCAGTCCTCTACGCTGGAGAACTACGGAGCTGTTTCTGAGCCAACCATTCGGGAAATGGCCGAAGGCGTACGCGAACGCTTCGGAACTACCTTCGGACTCGCTACCAGTGGCATTGCCGGTCCCGACGGTGGAAGCCCCGAAAAACCCGTAGGAACTATCTGGATTGCCCTGGCATCTCCCGAGCAAACCATTACGAAAAAACTGACTTTGGGGGGAGACCGTCTACAAAATATTCATCAAACGGCTCTTACTCTGTTAAATTTGTTGCGGAAAGTGCTAGTAGGCCTTCCCTTGGATTAATATGTAAATCGAGCTAAATCACTAGTAATGTTGCTCGAAATGCTAAACAGAATCAATCTATGACTGAGATTCTTATGCCTGCCATGGGCGAAAGCATTCATGAAGCCACCGTACTTACCCTGCTCAAAAAGCCCGGTGATCGTGTGGAAATTGATGAACCTTTGCTGGAAGTGGCGACGGACAAAGTAGATACGGAAATTCCGGCAACCCAGGCGGGTATTTTAAAAGAATGGCTCGTAAAGGAAGGCGATGTGGCTACGATTGGCAAACCCATTTGCCGGGTCGAAACCGATGCCGCGGGCACAACACCTTCGGAAGCGACTACGCTGGAACCGAAAGCTCCCGAGGAAATAAGCAATACGGAAGAAGCCGCCAGCTACCTTGAAAATCAGGTACAGACGGCCATCAGTGAACCCGTCCGGTCGGAAGGTACTCCTCAAGCAGGCCGGTATTATTCGCCGTTGGTACTGACGATCAGTCAGACGGAAGGGATTTCCATCGACGAGCTGAATACCGTTCCGGGTACGGGCGTGGATGGCCGGGTTACCAAAAACGATATGCTGGACTACGTTGCCCGACGGTCAACGCCGCCAGCCGCTCCCGAGCCTAAACCAGCTCCAGTCACACCAGCTCCCGCCGTAAGCAAGCCCAGCTTTAGTACGGGTGACGTAGAAATTCAGGAGATGGACCGCATGCGGAAACTGATTGCGGAACGAATGGTGGATTCCAAACGCATTGCTCCGCACGTCAGCAGTTTCGTCGAAACGGATATGACGGCTATCGTTCGCTGGCGTGAACGAATGAAAGTTCAGTTTCAAAAAGAATACGGAGAAAATCTTACCTATACTCCACTCCTGATCGAAGCCATAGTGAAAGCCATTAAGGATTTTCCGATGATTAACAGTTCGGTAGACGGCGACCGTATTCTCATTAAAAAAGCTGTAAATGTAGGTATGGCCGTGGCTTTACCCAGTGGCAATTTGATTGTACCGGTCATTCACAACGCCGATCAGTACAATCTGGTGGGATTAACCAAGAAGATCAACGACCTTACCAAAAGAGCCCGCGAGAACAAACTGAAAGCTGACGATCTAGCCGATGGTACCTATACCGTTTCGAACATCGGTACTTTCGGTAATCTCATGGGTACGCCCATTATTGTACAGCCGCAGGTAGCGATCATGGCATTCGGAGCGATTCAGAAGAAACCAGCTGTCATTGAAACGCCCGAAGGCGATCTGATTGGCATTCGTCACAAAATGTTCATTTCCCATTCGTACGACCACCGGATCGTCGATGGTTCACTGGGCGGGCAGTTCGTAAAACGCGTTTCGGATTATCTGGAAGCGTTTGATGCAGATCGCAAACTGATTTAGAAGCCACTAACGCTAGTAAAAGGGAAGAAGGAAGACTGAGTTAATAGTCTTCCTTCTTCCCTTTTTATACCT
>NZ_JBMDWJ010000334.1:0-1838 GCF_048595215.1 Siphonobacter sp. | reverse complement strand
CGTCAGAGTGCGATCCGAAAGTACCGTTTGTATCACCTGTTTGGCCTGATCTGCTTCGACCACACCCGCCAGTACCGCCAAAGCATTGACGTGCTGGGAGTACGAACGCTGTGTTTTCGTATCGGCCAGAAGCCCTTTTTCCGGATTCCAGTAATGCTGGTAAATGGCTTTCTTCAGGTTCGTTTGTAGCGTCTGGTAATGCTGTGCCAAAGCGGGCATACCCAGGTTTTGTTCGAGTTCAGCGGCCATTTGCAGGGACATGAGGTACAGCAAATCCTGAAAAGCCGAATCGCCGTTTTTTTCTCGGGGCGGTTCGCCGTAATCAAAGCTGCCCGCCCAGTCGGCAAAAAACCAGTTCGGAACATAGCCTAAACTGTAATCGGGCTTGAGCCATTGTTCGTACCAGGATAAAATCTGCCGGTGGGCGGGAAGCAAGGTTTTTAGATAGTCCGCATCGTCCCGGTAGCGGTAGTAATCATAACCCATCCCAATCCAGAGTAGCGAAAAGGAAGAAATAAACTGGTGCAGATTAGAAGGATACCGGCTCATGGTCAGTCCATCAGCCACCATCGACTGCCGTCCCTGCTCCAGGGCATTTTTCACCAGCCAGGGGTCGCGGGTATTGTAGAGGGTAATCAAGGCCTGGATGCGGGTGTCGCCGAAATACTGCAACTGTTCGTAGTACGGACAATCCATGTACGTTTCGTTGGCACACAGTCGGGCCGTACGCCAGCCGATGTCGAGCATTTGCTGCAAATCTTTACGCTCCGGTACCGAAAAAGTAGTTTCCTGCTGGAGCGGATAACGGGAAGACGTTCCGAATAAATCTTCAAGCACCAATGGTTCGTCCCCCGTGGTGATAAGCAGATTGATGTAACGATACGTTCGCCACCATAGCGAGGTAAAGTCGCGATTTGAGCCGCCGTCGGCCTGAACCCGATCTTCGTACCCGACAAAAAACTTTCCGTCAATCTGATCGCGATGGCCTTTGGCGTGCGTCAGGGAATCACTGTACAGAGCTTCGCTGTAACCAATTCGAATTTCCGCATCTTTTCCGCGACTGAATTGAAGGGAGAGGTAACCCGTCGTCAGTTGTTCATTGTCCAGCAGGAGCCGAACTTTAGTACGGGCGGGTATCGTCAGGTTTTTTTTACCCTTTAAAAAGCCGGAAGAAGGTTTTTCGAGGCCTTCAGAAAGGCGAATCTGAGTCAGGCGTTCCTGTACCATTTCCATCGGTGGGAGCGGACTCGGCACCAGCAACCGACCGGGATAATCGCGGCGGCCTTTCGTCGCGGCGGGCAAACCCATCCGGGCCTGCGGCCAGGAGCTATCATCGAAGGTGGATTTTTCCCAGCCCCAAGGATACTGCTGAGCATTGAGGCTTTCGCCCGGACCCGCTACGTAATAGCCGTAAACGGGTTTTTGCCAGGGTGAGTAGGAGGAATTACTCACGCATCGCCAGGTAGCATCGGTGTTCACCACTTGTTCGGCGGCCGTATCACCCTGTAGCAAAAACTCAGTCCGATTAAAACTCATCTGAGCTACGGGTTTGTACTCGGCAAAATTCCACACGACGGCCGCCAGCAGATTACCGCCTTTTTTCAGGTACGGGGCTAGGTCAACCGTTTCAAAATTCCAGTTGTACGGATCGCTGCGGGCTGGTCCCAGACTGACGAGCTTTCCATTCACAAAAAGTTTGTAACGGTTGTCAGCTGAAACGTGTACGTAAAAGTGTTCAGGACGAGCGGCCAGATCAAAGCTTTTCCGGAAGTGATACACCCCGTAGACATTGTTAGGAACATCGGGTACGGAAATCCAGCGGGCGGCCCAATGTTGTT
>NZ_JBMDWJ010000333.1:0-9239 GCF_048595215.1 Siphonobacter sp. | reverse complement strand
TAAATTAAAAAAGACGCTTCGGTTCATCTTCTTCGAACGGAACACCGCTCAGACTCTGGCTTTCGCTGCTACTTCCATACGCAGTAAGCTAGTAGGTGGACTTCACAGGTGATACATTTTTCTTATATCAAGGAAATTCTTTACGGCACTAAGCATACCACTTATTTTTAATGGCTTGCTATGATAAACTGACCATGGGTTATACCCATGGCTAATCTAATGAAACCCCTTCGGGGTTAAACGGTCACATCTTCCCTATTTCATCTAGTCTTGTATGCCGCCTCGCCAACCCTAAAGGGGTTCAATATCAATAGCCCCGTATGCAATGCGGGGTACCGCTAACCTGGTAAATTCCGTCCTATATGCTTAGGAGGAATTTCGCGTCACAGACGCGAAACCAGACCACCCCGATTGAAAATCGGGGTGAGCTAGGTGAGCTATGTGCTACGGACAACCTGTCCCGCTACCTTTACGAGTTTACCTTCGTAAACTGGAAACTACCCCTGAATTTGCGGGATTACCTTTTCTCCAAACGTATCGATGAAAAGTTCCTGTTCGCGGTTGACATTATGAATGAGTAGTTGTTCAAATCCCAGCGACCGGTACTCTTCCAGCCAGGCGATATGCTGCTGAATATCCGCCGAAATATTAATCATTTCTTCCACTACCGCCGGGTTCACCTGATCGCCTAAGGCATCGAACTGTTCAGGATTCCGGATTTCGGTAAGTACCGTATTGGGTAATACGTTACTTCGCCATTGTTCGTAGGCCAATTGTTTGGCTTCCTGTTGCGTACGAGCATAAGAAATCTGAATTTTCAAATGCATGGGCTTGCCTTCACCCCCACCCCGCCGGAACGCATCAACCACTTTTTGAAGCTGGGCCTTCGGCTGGGAAACCGTAATCAGTCCATCGGCCCAGCCGCCGATCCACTGGGCCGTTTGCGGCGTAATCGCCGCTCCGAAAATGAGCGGGTTTACTTTTGGTCGACTGTATAGCTTCGCCTCTTCCACCGTCACCAAGCCTTTGTGCGTTACGGTTTCGCCCGCCCATAAAGCCCGCATAATATCGACGCATTCTTTCAGGCGGGCATTTCGTTCGGCTTTCATGGGCCAGCCGTCACCGGTAATGAGTTCATTCAGAGCCTGACCGGAGCCCACCGAAATCCAGAATCGTTCGGGGAACATCTCCGCCAGCGTAGCCGCCGCCTGAGCAATGATGGCCGGGTGGTACCGCTGACCGGGAGCATTCACTATGCCATAGCTAAGCGAAGTAGCCTGCATGGCCGCTCCGAGCCAGGACCAGGCAAAACCGCTTTGCCCCTGACGGGTCGTCCAGGGATGAAAGTGATCAGAAGAAAGAGCGGCGGTAAAGCCAGCCTGTTCGGCCCGTTGAGCAAACGTTAATAGTTCACTGGGTTTAAATTGTTCGTGAGAGCAGTGGTAGCCTACTTTAAGCATGGATACAAACAGATTAGTGGGTGATACAACGCGTGTAAAGCATCCTTCTGGTGAAAGTTTTATGCCACCCAGCGAAAGACTAAATTATTGAAATCTAAAAACGGGATTAAAAAACGGTTATTCCCATTCTTCCCCACTTCCTTTATTCCATTAACATTGAGGATATTTGTTCATTAAGACCTCTCCGTAGCAACTAAGGGTTCGCTGCATGAAACCGGGTCTTAAAATGACCTCTTTATCTAATCCTATGAAACTACTTCATGAGTACCTAACCCGGAGTCATTCCCTCCGCGACGTTGGGCGAATCTTCTGTAACGAGCCTGTTCCTGAAGGAGCAGGCTTCCGGTCTTGAATCTGGTAGCATAACGAAGATTCTTGAATCGTCCTCCCGTACTCTTTCTTTTTCAGCGTTTACGGCTCCGTCTGAACGACTCGTAGACGTATCTCAAATTTGTATACAGTTAGTATTCTTTCTTCGTATGGAAAATGAAACCCATGTGAGTATCAATACCTTCAGTATGTCTGAAGATAGCAATGGCTTTTTACTCTGGAAAGTCAGTAATCTTTGGCAGCGGGAGTTGAAAAACCACCTGGATCCTTTCGGACTTACCCATTGCCAGTTTTCCCTATTAGCCAGCGTCTATTGGAATAATCAGATTAAAGAGCAGGTTACGCAGGTTGATCTCTCGGAACACACCCGAATCGATCCGATGACTACCTCAACAGTGGTTCGAACGTTAGAAAAAAAGGGACTCATATCCCGTACCGAACATACGACGGATACGCGGGCCAAAGCCCTGGGACTGACACCCAAAGGAAAAGATACTCTGGAAAAGGCGATTCAGAGCGTAGAAGCCTTTGAAGAACAGTTTTTTAACCTATTTAAGGATAAAAACGAAGACCTCCGACAAACGTTGCAGCTATTACTCAACTACTCCCGTTAAGTAACGTATACCGTGACTTTTATTAGTAAAATCTGCTTTGGAAGCCCTTGGCCCTTCCATTGTACGATAATTTTCTCAGCTTTACCAGCCCTTTCTTTCAACCTTGAAGGTCAGGGCTGGTCCTTTTTTCTACCTCTTATTCAAAACCTGTATGGAATACAGAACCTTAGGAAACACTGGTTTTAAAATCCCCGTCCTGAGTTTTGGTACGGCTACGTTTGGCGGCGGAACTGAGTTTTTCAAGGCCTGGGGTAATACCCAACTGGAAGAAGCCAGTCGGATGGTAAACCTTTGCATCGACGCAGGAGTCAGCCTCTTTGATACGGCTAACGTTTACTCCCGGGGCATGTCCGAGGAAATTCTAGGACAGGCCTTGTCGGGTATTCGGCATCAGGCACTGATTTCTACGAAAGCCACGTTCAAAATGGGCGATGGCCCGAACGACTTCGGTTCCTCGCGGTATCATCTAGTCAAGGCCTGCGAAGACAGTCTGCGTCGGCTGCGTACGGATTACATCGACATTTACCACATGCACGGCTTTGACGCCCATACGCCGGTAGAGGAAACGCTGCACGCGTTGAATGATCTCGTTGAAAGTGGAAAGGTTCGGTACATTGCCTGTTCCAATTTTTCGGGCTGGCATTTAATGAAATCGCTCTCCGTTTCGGAACGCTACGGCTGGTCGAAATACGTGGCTCATCAGGCTCACTATTCCCTGATCAGTCGGGAATTTGAGTGGGAACTCATGCCGCTGGGCATCGATCAGAAGATTGGCACCATCGTCTGGAGTCCGCTATCCGCCGGGCGACTGGGTGGTAAGTACCGCCGGGATAATCCCCTACCCGCCGATAGCCGCCTTGCTCAGGGTGGTGGCGAAGGCCCCATTATTCCCGATGATTTTCTATATAATCTGCTCGATGTACTCGACGAGGTAGCCGCTGAAACCGAAAAATCGGTCGCTCAGGTTGCTCTAAACTGGCTCTTACAGCGACCCACCGTTTGTAACATCGTCATCGGAGCCCGTACGCCCGAACAACTCCAGCAAAACCTGGCATCTGTGGGTTGGAATTTGTCCCCGGAGCAAGTCAAGAAACTCGATGCTGCCAGTGATCGATATCCCGTGTATCCGTACTGGCACCAGCGAAAATCACCGCAACTGAATCCATTGCCCGTATGATTCTTCCGGGACGATCCGTATCCGTTCGCGGGTACGGATCATTGCTTTTCAAAGTCCGGATACAACCCCTCAAAACCGGGATTTAGTAGATACAATAAAGCGGTTTGGCGTATTTCGCTTGCCTAACGCTACCGAAGCCCTATCTTGTCTTGGGCAAAACGGGATTCTAACCAATCTTTCTTTGGCGGATAGTAAAAAAACGAACTTTTGTACGGTTTGCTGACGAATTCCTTTCCCATTGCTTTTTTCCCAACATTCCTTTTCATCTATGATCCGTAAATTTTTACTGGGTAGTGCATTTTTACTGGCGGTCACGCTCGCTCAGGCACAAACCATTCCTTCGCCCAAAGAGCATTTCGGCTTCACGATTGGCGATGACTACCACCTGTCGAACTACACCCAAACCGAAGCGTACTTCAAAAAACTAGCCGCCTCGGATCGGGTTAAACTCGTCGACATTGGAATGACCGAAGAAGGACGGCATCAGTATATGCTGATCGTTTCGTCGCCGGAAAACCTGAAAAAACTGGATCGGTACAAGGAAATCTCTACGAAGATGGCCCGGGCCGAAGGTCTGAATGAAGAGCAGGCTCATGCGTTGGCCAACGAAGGGAAAGCCGTTGTCTGGATTGATGGCGGACTTCACTCAACGGAAACCGTGGGTACGATGCAACTCATCGAAACGGCCTGGAACCTCGTCAATCGGAAAGATCCCGAAACGATGCGGATTCTGGATAAAACCGTAATCCTGCTCACGCACGCCAATCCCGACGGCCATGAACTGGTGGGCAATTGGTATATGCGGGAAAAAACGCCCGAGAAACGCTCGCAAAGCGGCTTGCCCCGGCTATATCAGAAGTACGTAGGTCACGATAACAACCGCGATTTCTTCATTCAAAACATGAAAGAATCGCAGAACATTGGTCGGCAGTTGTTCGTGGAATGGATTCCGCAAATCATGTACAACCACCACCAGACGGCCCCGGCGGGTGCGGTCGTGGCGGGACCTCCGTACCGTGATCCCTTCAACTACGTTTTTGATCCGCTGATGATTACGGGGATCGACGCCGTAGGAGCTTCGATGATTAACCGGCTGAACGTGGAAGATAAACCCGGATTTACGCGTCTCGGCGGATCGGTGTTTTCGACCTGGTACAACGGCGGTCTGCGGACAACGACGCACTTCCACAATATGATTGGTCTGCTGACGGAAATGATCGGTAACCCAACACCAGCGGAAGTCCCGTTGGTACCCAATCGTCTGATTCCGAATGGGAATACGCCTCTGCCCGTTACGCCGCAAAAATGGCACTTCAAGCAATCCATTGATTATTCAGTTTCGTTGAACTACGCCGTGCTGGATTACGCTTCGCGACACGCCGATGAGCTTTTGTACAACATTTATAAAATGGGCAAAAACTCCATCGATCGCGGCAGCAAAGATTACTGGTCACTACTGCCCAAACGCGTAGATGCCCTGACGCAGGCGTATCAGGCCGATCAGAAAAAAGAAGGCGGTCGCTCCGAAGGTCGGGAAGGGCGTTCGGAAGGCGGCGTACCGATGAAATACTACGATAACATCTTTAAAAACCCAACGCTTCGCGATCCCCGTGGCTTTATTATCCCCGCCGATCAGGAAGGTTTTTCCAATGCCACGACGTTTGTCAATGCTCTGATTCGTACGGGTATTCAGATTCATCAGGCTACGGCTGACTTTACGGTTGCGGGTAAGAAATACCCGGCGGGTTCGTACATCGTGAAGACGGCTCAATCGTTCCGTCCGCACGTGCTGGATATGTTCGAGCCGCAGGATCACCCCAATGATTTCCAGTACCCCGGCGGACCTCCGATTCGTCCCTACGATGCGGCGGGCTGGACGCTGGCCTTCCAAATGGGCATCAAGTTTGACCGCATCCTGGACAAATTTGATGGTCCTTTTCAAGCTCTTCCCTACGGTGAACTGGTGAAAGCTCCAGGTAAGCTGGCGGCTTCGGCGGCGGCGGGTTATACCCTGAGTGCAAAGGAGAACTATTCATTCATCGCCGTTAATGATTTGTTACAGGCCGGGGTTGACGTGTATCGTTTGCCACAGGGTATTTCGGGTAAAGAAGCGGGTACCTTCTTTGTTCCGGCTTCAGCCAAAGCCAAGCAGTTGCTGGACAAGTCGGTAAAAGACCTGGGCCTTGACGTAGAGGGGGTTAGCAAGAAACCAACGGGTTCGTTGGTGAAAGTATCACCCATGCGAATTGCCTTGTGGGATACCTACGGCGGATCTATGCCTTCGGGCTGGGTACGCTGGATGATGGAGCAGTACCATTTCCCCATGAAGTTACTCTTCGCTCAGGAAATTGACGGCGGTGATCTGAACAAGAAATATGACGTGATCATCTTCGTGACGCGGGCGATTCCGGCCGTACGCACCTCGGGTGCTGGCGAATACGGTGGCTACATGATGCGGGAACCCAAAGCCGACGAGATTCCAGCAGAATACCGCTCGACGCTGGGTCGGATTACGCCCGAGAAATCGATTCCGCAACTCAAGAAATTCCTGGAAAATGGTGGTAAGGTGGTTACGATTGGTACGAGTACCAATTTGGCGTATCACCTGGATTTACCCGTAAAAAATGCACTGGTGGAAATGACGGCCAGCGGTACCGAGCGTTCCCTACCGAACGAGAAATACTTCATTCCCGGCAGTATTCTTCAGGTAAATCTAGATTCGACGCAGCAGGCGACCTGGGGTATGTCGAACCTCTCGGATGTCTACTTCGATTCAAGTCCGGTATTTAATCTGGCTCCGGATGCCATCGCCAAGGGTACGGTGAAACCACTCGCCTGGTTTTCTTCCAACAAGCCGCTCCGCAGTGGCTGGGCCTGGGGTCAGTCCTACCTTCAGGGCGGCGTAACGGCCTTCGAAGCTCCGGTGGGCAAAGGAACCCTCTATGCCTTCGGCCCTGAAATTACCTTCCGGGCTCAGGCTCAAGGTACCTTCAAACTGCTGTTTAATCAGTTGTATGGTTTGAAGTAGGTGTTGAATAGGAACGATTTATCAAGCAAAAATCCCGGTCGTATAAAACGACCGGGATTTTTGCTTAAGCATTGGATTGGGTTAAAACCCAACTCTAAGAATCGGAACGGATTAAAATCCCCCCATTTATTCAAACTTCGCTTTCACGGTAACCCCCGGCCAGTCATCCGTTCGGAAGGGGCTAACCGGGAAACCGTCTGCACCATACAGATTGGCATCCACCGGTGAATCCGCCCAGCCGTAGCGAACCGACGCGATTTTCTGTCCTTTGGGGTGGCTGACGACCACCGTGTTGCCTTTTATCTCGGCTTTGGCGTAATGGAATACGTGATCATCGCCGGCCACTTCAAATCCTTTTAAATATCCGTATTTATCCCGGACCTCTAAACCTGAATCCGCGTATTTGAAGGAAATAACCGCCTGGTTGCCGTTCATCTGAACGTTGGTAAACAGCGGCGAACGGGGGTTGGCTGGCTGGTTAAAGTCCTGTACCAGAGCCTCTGATGCCAGACGGTGGCCTACGTCCTGTTTATTGGTGGGGTGAATATCTTTGGGATTCCCCACATCGGTCGTGACGGCCATTCCCGTTTTCGGCAGCCGTAGCGTCATCGTCTGGGCTTCCCGCAGTTCAGCCCAGTTACTCCCCTGATTGCTGTTTTGCTCGGCTCCATAACTCGAAAGCTGGACGAAATAAAAGGAGAACTCATCCTGCCATTTTTTCCGCCAGTCCGTAATCAGCAATGGAAAAGCTTCCCGATACTGATAGGCCCGTCCGGCATTGGTTTCACCCTGGTACCAGAGCGTTCCCCGCATTCCGAAGGGTACCAGCGGAGCAATCATGGCATTGTATAAACTTGTCGCCACATTGTTACTCAAATGAACGTAGGTATGCGGTTCGGCGAACGAAGGCATCAGTTTCCAGTGATCGAACAGGCTGATTCTCTGATTTCCTACCTGAACGTATAAATCATTAGTAGACCCTTCCAATCCGAGACCGAACCAGGGCAGGTGGACCAGATTACCAAATTTGATAACGAGGCGGTTCGCTCCTTCCTGCCAGGTACCCGCCGGAATTTTGATGGTACGTACGCCCTTCAACACGCCTTTCGAAACCAGCGTACCGTTAATATACATTTCGTTTGGACTATCGTTTTCTGCAAGCACTAGGGTTGTTTCCTGCGTACGGGCCTCCGCGGGCAGCTCAATCACGCGGGCCATGTAGCCCTGCCCCCGAAACGCCCAGATTCCCTTCCAGTCCCACTGACCAATGGGATTATCGGTACTATGCCAGGACGAGAAATCGTAACCGGGCTTGAGATAGGATTCCTCATCGGCCCGACTGGGTTGTACGCCTTCCCGCTTAAACAATTGTTTTCTTAGCTTCTGATCGTGTTGGGCATCGGCTTCTTCCCAGGTCTTGGGCAACCGCTGGGCGTAAGCCTGAAATTCTGGATTCCCCGCCATGCCTTCTTTGCTGATCCAGCCTTCAATTTGAGAGCCACCCCAGGACGAGTGAACCAGACCGATGGGCACTTTCAGCTTCTGGTATAACTCACGGGCAAAGAAAAAGCCAATGGCGGTGAAACCACCCACCGTTTCGGGAGAGCTAACTTGCCATTCCCCCTGCGTAAGATCCGTTTTTGGCTCTA
Organism: Siphonobacter sp.; assembly: GCF_048595215.1. Classification (NCBI taxonomy): domain Bacteria; kingdom Pseudomonadati; phylum Bacteroidota; class Cytophagia; order Cytophagales; family Cytophagaceae; genus Siphonobacter; species Siphonobacter sp. The sequence goes on along the minus strand of NZ_JBMDWJ010000333.1, from coordinate 981 downwards.
GGCTAACTTCGTGTTCAACCTTGAAATGACGAATCTGCGAGAAATCGGCGTTTTTCTTTTCCTCGGCGAACCGATTGGATTGGGCCACGGTCCACTCGATATTCGACTGACCCGAACACAGCCATACTTCACCAATCAGTACATCGTTAACCGCGATCCGTCCTGATTTGGCCTGGGCACTCAGCGTATGCGGTCCGCCTGCCTCCAGGGGCTTAAAAAGAACTTTCCAGCTTCCATCCGCCGCCGCCCGTACGGATTGCGTTTGTCCAGCCAGCGTCACTTTGACCGTTTCTTTGGGTTGGGCCCAGCCCCAGACCGGGATCGGTTTTTGGCGTTGAAGTACGACGTGATCGGAGAATAAACGGTTGAGCCGAACCTGGCTAAAACCGGCGTTTGCTAGGCATAATAGCAGAAGAATAAGCAGCCGTGACATAAAATAAGGGTAGAGTAAATGGTATAGGTTTCTGCCTTTTGAAAACAAGTTTTCAAAAATAGAAGAAGTTCACATCGCTTCAACTTCCCTTTCGACTACGTATGCGATTTTGATGGGAAAAGATTAGTACGCGTCAAGGCATTTAACCGTTTGGGGATAAAAAAATAACCCGAAGGCCTTCGGGTTATTGCGATAGCATCGTTTTCCAAATACAATTAAACGGACTTAGGAAAGGCAAGGTCGAAGTAGAAGCGGGAGCCCTGACCCTGCTGACTTTCCACAAAAATCTGACTCTGGTGCAGACTCAGCAGCAAATGCACAATGGCCAGGCCCAGCCCCGTGCCCTTGAACTTGCGGGTCGTGTCGAGTGAAGCCTGGGAGTACTCCTCAAAAATCTGCTTCAACGACTCCTCGGGAATGCCAATGCCCGTGTCCTGTACTTCAAAGCGAAGGTGGTAACGTTCGGGCGTCGTCTCCAGAAGTCCTACGCTCAAACTCACGCTGCCCTGCTGGGTAAACTTGATGGCATTCGTCAGCAAATTGCTCAG
>NZ_JBMDWJ010000332.1:0-7688 GCF_048595215.1 Siphonobacter sp. | reverse complement strand
ACTAGCCATTCGGGTTTTCTGCTTTTGAAGCAGAATTATTTTACCGTTTCAGAGCCAAAATAACCTTGGAACTTGTATCCTTCTTTTTACATTTGCAAAACTTCACGAGTACCTTGGGTTGACTCTTCGCTCGGTTACGCCAGACGCTTGGTCAGGGCATTACCAAATTCTACAACCCATTTATCTCGTCCACTGAAAAAAACACATTCGATTGAAAGAATACGGAAGTAATATCCAAAAACTGGTGGACTATCTCGTAACGATTCAGGAACGGGAGAAACGCACCAAACAAGCTTACGTTCTTATTGAGCTGATGCGACAAATCCACCCGAACATGAAAGAAGGGCAGGATTACACCAATAAACTTTGGGACGACTTGTACATCATGTCGGGTTTCCGCCTGGACGTAGACAGTCCATTCCCACCGCCATCGCCCGAGGCGATTGGCAAGAAACCGAACCGAGTTCCTTACAATACGCATAACTTACAATTCCGTCATTACGGCCGTAACCTGGAAGTAATGGTAGAAAAGGCCATTTCGCTGACGAATGAGTACGAGCGTTGGGCTTTCGCCAGTTACATCGCCAAAATGATGAAGAGTTTCTATACGGCCTGGAACAAGGACAATGCCGATGATTCAACGGTATGGGAACACCTGCGTATTATCTCTAAAGGCGGCTTGGACGCCGAAATTGAGCGTATTAAAAAAGAAGGATACCTCGATATTGCTCCCCGTGACCGGTACTCAAGCAATACGGGCGGCGGTAATAGCGGTGGCGGTCATCATCACTCCTATTCGCATACGCCTCATAATCGTCCGCATCGTAACGAGCGAAACGAACGGCCGGATCGAAATGAGCGAAATGAACGCTCTTCGTCGTTTCAACGTCGCAACGGACCGCCGAGCAACAATCGCAACAACAACAACAGTCACTTCAATCGTAATAACCGCAAAAAATAGTTTATAGGATACCGTTCCTCAGAAAGGGCTGTACGTAGCCTTTTGCCTGAGACTGTTCACCCCATAAACGGTTCATCAGCTAATGGCTTCATTTAAAGTAACAGGAGGAAAAAAACTGCAGGGCGAGATTATCCCGCAGGGTGCAAAAAACGAAGCACTTCAGATTATCTGTGCGGTACTTCTCACGAAAGAACCCGTCACAATTCACAATATCCCCGCCATTCGCGATGTCATCGCCCTGATTGACCTCCTGGGTGATATGGGCGTTAAGCTTACGCATTTGAGCGAAACGTCCGTACGCTTTCAAGCCGATGATGTGAATCTGTCGTACCTCGAGATGGAATCGTATAAAACCAAAGCAGCCTCGCTACGGGGTTCCGTGATGATGCTTGGACCGCTGCTGGCTCGTTTCAAAAAAGGAAGAATCCCCCGGCCCGGTGGTGATAAGATTGGCCGCCGTCGCTTGGATACGCACTTCCTGGGTTTCGAACGGCTGGGTGCTAAATTCGACTTTGACCCCGAAGATGGCGGTTTCTATAAAGTAGATGCCTCCAACCTCAAGGGTACGTACATGCTGCTGGACGAAGCGTCTGTTACGGGTACGGCCAACGTTTTGATGGCCGCCGTACTGGCAGAAGGCACCACCACCATATACAATGCCGCCTGTGAGCCGTATTTACAGCAGTTATGCAAGATGCTGGTACGCATGGGTGCGAACATCTCCGGCATCGGTTCTAACCTGTTAACCATCGAAGGCGTATCCGAACTGAATGGTACGGAACATACGATGTTACCAGACATGATTGAAATTGGTTCCTTTATCGGTATGGCTGCCATGACGCAGTCGGAGCTGACTATCAAGAATTGCTCCGTACCTGATCTGGGAGTTATTCCGGCCGTATTTCAGAAGCTAGGCATTAAACTGGAAATTCGCGGCGACGATATTTTCGTACCCGCTCAGGATCATTACGAGATTGAAACCTTCATCGATGGTTCGATGCTAACGGTAGCCGATGCTCCCTGGCCCGGCTTCACGCCTGACTTGCTGAGTATTGTGCTTGTAACGGCCATCCAAGCAAAAGGAACGGTACTCATTCACCAGAAAATGTTTGAAAGCCGCCTATTCTTTGTGGACAAACTCATTGAAATGGGGGCTCAAATCATCCTCTGCGACCCCCACCGGGCTACGGTCGTGGGCATGAATCGGCATATTCAGTTACGCGGTATCCGCATGACTTCACCAGATATCCGGGCGGGCGTATCGCTGCTCATTGCGGCCATGTCAGCCAATGGCGTTTCCATTATCGATAACATCGAGCAGATTGATCGCGGCTATCAGCACATTGATACGCGACTGAATGCCATCGGAGCGGAAATTATCCGTCTGTAATCAACGAATGATAATAAAAGCCGGTACCTAAGGGTTACCGGCTTTTTTGTTTTTAAAGGATTCTTAACTTAACGGGCTCAACTACAGTCATCTCTTTTCACCTCTCTCCTGCTATGCTGTATCGTTCACTTTTGCTTGCACTAGGTATTATTGGACTTCATCAAGGTACTCACGCCCAGACTTACGCTGAAAAACTCGGATTTCCCAAAGACCGGAAAGTCATCATTTTACACGTGGATGATGCCGGAATGAGTTACGATTCGAACGAAGGCACCCGTAAGGCCCTTACCACAGGTGTAGCTAATTCCACGAGTGTGATGATGCCCTGTAGCTGGGTACCGCATTTCATGAATCTGGCCCGGCAAAATCCTACCTGGGACGTAGGCGTACACCTGACGCTTACATCTGAATGGGCGGGCTACCGCTGGCAGCCGCTGGTGGGTAAGGAAAAGGCTCCGGGCCTGTACGACACCCAGGGATGTTTTTATCCGAGTGTGGAAGAAGTAGATCGCCACGCGATGGCCGACGAAGTAGAAGCCGAAATACGAGCCCAGATTGCTCAATTCCGAGCTTTTGGTCTGGAGCCTTCGCACATCGACTCACACATGGGTACGCTGTTTCAGCCCAAGTTTGTAGAACGGTACATTAAAGTGGGAATCGAGGAAAAAATTCCGGTCATTTTTCCTGGTGGCCACAACACACTCATCAGTGCTAGTCGGAGTCTGGATGCTAACCTGACTAAAGCCATTGGACAAAAACTGTGGGCGGCTAAATTACCCGTCCTTGACGATTTGTTCAGCGATACGTATGGCTGGAATCTACCCGCTGGTCAGCAACCTTCTGATCAAAATCTGAGAGCTTTCAAAACGCAGAAATACGTGGAGCTGCTGAAGGCCTGCCGACCTGGCCTCACCATGATTATCATGCACTGTACCGATCCCACGGTTGTATTCAATCGGATCTCGGATTCGGGACCTACGCGGAAAGGCGATTTACTGGCGATATTGAACCCCGAACTTCGCCGCTACATCGAAGACAATCAGATTATCTTAACAACTTGGCGGGAGATTAAAGAACGGCGTTTACAAATCAAGGAATAAAAAAGAGCGGCTACCCGAAATGGAAGCCGCTCTTTTTTTTAGCGATCCAAGCCGTTTATTTCAAAGGTGAAAAGTCCGTTGGGACGAGGTATACCGATGTTACAGATTCGGTCAATGAGCCGTTGGCTAGCTTCTCCGAGGCCGTCCGTACCGATACCCACTCGGGGTCCTCCCGAAAGGCTTTAAAAGCCGCTTCTCCGGCCTCTTTACTCTTTTGAGTAAGCAGGTACATCAGGATGTTGTCGGTATTGTCTTCGGTCCAGTACACCAGGTTCGTCATCCCGTGCTTTTCAAATAATTTAGTGGTATGATTCCGAAAGCGAGCCAGCAACAAAGGCAGGTTATAGGGCGTCGTTTTGTACGTACGTAATTGAAACACCCGATTGCCCTTCTGATCAATTTGAAGCTGGGGGGAAAAATCAGTCGTATGAAAAAACTTACTGATCACTTTTGAAACGATACGGCCATTTTTCTCAGACTCGGAAGAGACCTTCTTCCATTCCGGATCACTCCCAAACGCTTTCCAGCTTGAATCCCGGGCTGCCCGATTAGGGTACGACAGAAAGTAAATCAAGCAGCTATCCGGCTTGTGCTGGGGTACGAAATAACCCACGTTCGTCATGCCATGTTTTTCGAAAATCCGCATGGTATGATTACGGAAACGGGCCATCAGATCGGGCTGTTTACCTTCGGGTGAATAATAGACCCGCATTTCGTACAGACGGGTATCCACAGGAGCTGGAGTTTTGGGTTGAATGAAAGCGGCAAATAAACCTACACAACAAAGCAGAAGTACAGCAGAACGCATGACGTTAGAGGTTAAATAAGAAAGAAAGCAGACAAAGGTCTGTTGAAATCCGTAATTAGATGCGTACGATCATAAAAAAAGAGAGCAGAATTTTAACGTTCTGCTCTCTTCCTGTACTAACTATACGAAGTTTATTTCAACGAAATCCAGTCTGCTAGAATCCGCGTCGTCTCTTTCAACTCGGCATCTTCTTTAAACTTGCTGATGAAATTTTCTTTCATCTTCTGACGGGTATCCGCTGAGGCCACATCTTGACCGGGCATTCCTCCACCCGAAGCTCCCAACTGAGCAATCTTGTCGTTGAGGAGTACTACCTCGTACGGGTTTTGCTTATCTGTGCCTAGCTTCGCCAGTTCTTCTTTCCGCTTTTTAGCTTCTTCCAATTCCTTCCGACGCGTCGCTTCGTTAAGGGAAATCATTGACTTATCCTTGTTCTTCAGGAAATCTCCGACCTCAGCCGAAAGGCGTAACAAGTCAGGATCAGCTTTGAAACGTTCGTTGTACCGATCGCGAAGTTTATCCAGCACATTCGGAGTAAGGTTTGTGTACTCCGTAAATACACTTGGCTTAATCTGATCCCAGGGCAGAGCCGTAGGTTGTGAGCTTTCGCCAAACTCTTCAGCACTGAAACGCGAAGGCAGTTCAATATCAGGCGTTACCCCTTTATGCTGGGTACTGCTACCCGTAATCCGGTAGAATTTAGCCCGGGTCATTTTCAGTAAACCTACCTTGTCTGTTTCCTTGGGCAGGAACTGATTCAGATCCAGTAATTGCTGTACAGTACCTTTTCCGTAGGTCGTACCACCGATGATGATACCACGTTTGTAATCCTGAATAGCTCCGGCAAAAATCTCGGAAGCCGAAGCACTAAAACGGTTTACCAATACAGCCAATGGTCCAGCATATACCTGTTGCGGATCTGGATCATCGTCCGCATCGATCCGGCCCATGGCATCTTTTACCTGTACGACTGGACCATCTTTAATGAACAGACCCGTCAGTTTGATAGCTTCATCGAGTGAACCACCGCCGTTGTAACGCAAGTCCAGGACCACACCGTCTACTTTGGCTTGCTTAAACTGCTCAAGGAAACGCTGTACGTCGCGACTGGTTGAGTTATAGTCCTTGTCGCCCTTCCGCATTTCTTCGAAGTTCTGATAGAAACCCGGTAGCGTAATGATTCCGATGCGATACTCTTTCTTCTCGAACGTCATCGGTACTACCTCGGCTTTCGCCACGCCTTCTTCCAGCTTCACCTTATCCCGTACGATTTTAATCTCGCGAGGCATACTACCCGGCAAAGCGTCCGATTTCAGAATATTCAGTCGAACCGTCGTTCCTTTCGGACCACGAATCAGTTTCACTACATCATCCAGACTCCAGCCGACTACATCGACCATCTGACCCGCAGCTCCCTGCCCTACGCCCACAATACGGTCGTTTTCGTGAATCATACCACTCTTCATGGCAGGTCCACCCGGTACGAGTTCCCGAACTTTGGTGTAATCGTTTTCGGGCGTCAGTGTAGCACCAATTCCTTCGAAGGACTGAGCCATTTCATCCTTAAACCGCGAAGCATCCGGCGGAGCCATGTAGCTCGTATGCGGATCAATCACTTCTGCGAATGAATTCATGAACGTCTGGAAGACGTAATCGCCTTTTACCTTACTCGTCTGTTTATCCAGGTTGGTATACCGTTCTTTTAAGAGACGATAAATGGCCGTATCTTTTTTACCCTGAAGTTTGTAATCCAGAGCCTGACTTTTGACAATTTTCTGCCACAGTTCATCGAGTTCAGCCGGCGTTTTGGCCCAGGATACTTTGTCGCGATTGGTTTCATACGACTCATCCTTGGTAAAATCGAAAGGTTTATCCGTCAGTTTAGTGACGAACTGCATCCGTTCGTGAAAACGTTTCAGGAACAAATTGAAGAGATCATAAGCTGGCGTCAGATTACCACTTTGCAGGTAATCGTCCATCTGGTAGCGATACTTTTCAAACGCAGCTACGTCCGAAGCCAGCAGATATGCTTTACCATTATCAACTTCTTTGAGGTAGTTATCCCAAACTTTATTCGAGAGCGAATCATCCAGTGGTACCCGACGATAATGGTAAGACGAAAGAATGGTGGTTACAATCTTTTCGACTTCTTTCTGAGAAGCAGTGGGAGCTAAAACGACGGGCTGATCCGTACTAAGCTTCTGAGCTACTGAAGGACGTTCAGGCTGAAACCCCAGTAACACCAGCGGCACAAAGGCGAGCAAATAGCTTTTCATAGACATGTTATCTTGAGGCGTTAATCGTCGGAGATGTGGGATATTCTTGGATTTTTCAAGTACGTATTCCTGAAAAAAAATAATGCCTACATCGGTACTTTTGCCTTGGCTCCTCTTTTTTCTTCAGAACAGAAAGTCGGCTCGGGCCCAACGATTTTTACTTTTCAATTTCTAATAATTCAACATCAAAAATTAAAGCTGAATACGGTTGAATCTGACCGGCGTTCCGTTCACCGTACGCGAGCTGGTAGGGAACAAACAAGCGGAATTTTGAACCAACCGGCATTAACTGTAACCCTTCCTGCCATCCCTGAATGACGCCATTAAGCGGGAAGCTGATGGGCTCACCCCGATCAACGGAGCTATCGAATACGGTTCCGTCAATGAGGGTTCCGTGGTAATGGGTTTTTACTTTATCGGTCAGGGCCGGTTTCGGTCCCGTACCTAATTTCAATATTTTGTATTCCAGTCCACTAGCTGTAGTAACAACACTATCTTTCGTTTTGTTCTCTGCTAGGAATTTTTCACCAGCCAAGCGATTCGGTTCGTATTTCTTCGCGTTTTCAGCCTGCGTTTGGGCCTGTGCCTCGGCTTGCTTGGACTGCATCTGCTGACTGAAGTTTGACAACGTAGCCTGGTACTGATCCTGGGTAAGAATGTATTTCTCGTCTTTGGAATCCCGGATGGCTTTCGCCACTAAGTCCATATTAAGACCCTTCAGCATCGGGTTTTTCAAACTGCGGGCCATATCCATACCGATGGCATAACTTATCGAATCCATCGGCGTTTTCAACCCTGCGGCAGCAGTAGCCGCGGGAATGGGCTTTTTCACGGCAGGTTTAGGGGCGGGCTTTTTAGCTTGGGCAAAGGCCGTCATGGAACATGACACCAGCAGAATTGCAATACTACTTTTTTTCATGAAAGAATACTTTCGGGGAAACATCCGAATTCCTGAAAAGGATGAGGACTTAAAATGATTAGAATGAACGAAGATATAAATTACTTTCTATTATTTTCTTAAACGTAAATCAACGGCAGAAATTATGAGATGAACGGACAAAAAATACGTTCACGCCCCTTTCAGGCCCTTCAGTAGGGTTCATAAAAAAGCCGTGCTGGTATGACCAGCACGGCTTTTCAGGCTCATTAGTTC
>NZ_JBMDWJ010000331.1:0-5199 GCF_048595215.1 Siphonobacter sp. | reverse complement strand
AAGTGGGTTTATTACTAGGTAGAAACGTACCCTTGGGGGTTTGCAAAAGTAATTGTCCGGTCTGTCCCTGTACACCCGTTAGAAAAACGTCAACGAGTCCGTCTCCATTCACATCGCCCTGAGCTAGTTTAGGACCTTCTTTTGATAAGGTACGAGGTAGATACGGCTGGCTCAGCAGATCATCAAAGGAGTCTTCCTGATGGCGGATTTCCTTCGGAAAGAGCTCCCCAGTAACGTCCGTTAACACTCGGTTCGTTTTCAGTACGGTTGAGCCTACTCTATCCCGAGCTTCGCTGGCATCAATAACCAACGTCTGATTCGCCGTTACGGCCCGTAGCACCTGCATTCTAAAACCTGGCCAATAGACTACGATGGAATCGGCCTGTTGGGCCGAGCCTAATCCCACTTGTAAAATGGGCTCCTGACTCGACTGGTACCCTTGATTGGGCTGTAAAATGATTTTTTGCTGTAACTCACCCGTAAATACCCGGATTTCAGCACCGTACCCAAACGGATTGCCCGCAGGACCTTTAAACTTGATTTTCAGCGACTGTATTTTTTGTGCTTCGTCGAAATCGTTGCGGTACAGACTAGCGGGTTTGCCCATCTGATTAATAATCAAATCCAGATCACCGTCGTTATCTAAATCGGCATAAGCGGCTCCGTTTGAAAAACTGGGCTCACCCAAACCCAGCCGAATGGCCTGATTTTCAAAGGCAAAATCTTTTTGATTCAGGAAAGCGAAACTCGACTGCGTTACAGAAGGCATCATCCGAAGCAGTGTTTTCAGGGAAAGCCGACTGCCTGCTTTAGAAAGTTTTTCGAGAAAATCTAGATTACGCGTATCCCGCATCAGGCCATTCGGTACGAAGAGATCTTTCCAGCCATCGGTATCCAAATCCAGAATCAACCCACTATGACTGACATCAGTAGCCGCAACGCCCGAAAGCCAAGCCCGTTCGGAAAATTGCCCTTCATTCCGTTGCAGCGTATTGTGACCTACCGTCGGCAAAACCTGCTGATTATTGCCAAATCGTGCCTGCGTACGACGACGGATGGCGTCATCTGAAAGTACGGAAGCCGTAAAAAGATCGGTATAGGCATCGTTATCCAAATCGGCGGCGGCTAGTCCCAAACTTCGCTCGGGCGTGTGAGCAAAGGGATAGTTTTCCGCAAATGCTCCTTTCTGCTGATTGGTATAGATTACGTCGTTTTCAGGAAAGTCCCGCGAAAGAGCGACATCCGGCCACTGATCTCCGTTAAAATCGGCGACGGCGATACCTGTACTGAAGCGTGCGGAGCGAAACCCTGCTTTCTCGGAAACGTCTATGAAAACGCCTTTTTCATTCTGATACAGTCGATCCGGCCCATTAGGCCACTTCTGCGTAGAATCCGGACTCGCCTGAAAATTATTCGCGACCAAACAATCGAGATCGCCATCAAGATCATAATCGAAGAAAACGGCTTGTACGGCCTGTCGTTCGTTCTGCAAACCTAGCTGCTGAGCCTGTTCCGTGAAAATGGGAACGCCCTCCTCATTCAATGTTCCGGAATGAATGAACAATTCGTTTCGGGCATTTGCCCCAAAATGACAGATGTACAAATCGAGCCAGCCATCGGCGTTCACATCCGCCAGCGATACGCCCGCACTCCACTGACCATTACCAGTAAGACCTGCTGCTTCAGTTACATCTTCAAACCGCCAGCCGCCCCGGTTAAGGTACAGGCGATTTTCACCGTTGCTGGAAGTAAAGAAAAGATCGGGCAAGCCATCATTGTTCAAATCTCCGGCTCCTACGCCACCCGCTCCCAACAGGCGTTCGGCCAGACGCAGGAAGTTTTCCTGACGGGCCGAATCAGCGGGAAAATCCAGATACAAGCTATCCAGCCGGGGAAGTTGATTCTTGAAATCAAGTCCCGTAGCTACCGTGGACAGATGAACGAATACGGGATTTTCGGGAGCAACGTACGCCGGCTTCCGTTCCGAGCGTTGACAGCCCATGAGGAACATCAGCAAACATCCGAAAATCCAGTACTTCATGCGTAATCGGGGGAGAAAGGTTAGAAACGGCAATTTACCATTCGCCGCTCAATAAGACATAAAAAATCAAAGGTCATCCCTTAGAAATGCCGGAAACCGCTACCGGTTCCCGTACCTTCGTAGATGAACCTCTTGTTTCGTATTCATTTCCACAGCGTATGAACATTTTACTCGCCCCTGATAAGTTTCGCGGTTCTCTAACAGCCACTGAAGCCTGTCAGGCGATGACGGAAGGCATTCGGGAAGCGTATCCTGAAGCCCAGATTATAGCTCTTCCGCTGTCGGATGGCGGGGAAGGCTTTCTGGAAACCCTAGTCGAAGCTACGCAGGGAACGTACCATGAAGTAAGCTGCCATGACCCGCTCATGCGACTGATTACAGCCCGCTGGGGGAAATCGGGTGATGGAACGACGGCTTTCATTGAAATGGCTACGGCTTCCGGACTAGCCTTACTACAACCTGAGGAGTATCAGGCTAGCCAGACCACCACTTACGGTACTGGTGAGCTAATGCGGGCCGCCATGGCTTCGGGTATTAAAAAGTTGGTACTGGGCATTGGCGGCTCGGCTACCACCGATGGCGGCATCGGCATGGCTCAGGCCCTGGGCTGGAACTTTCGCGATTCCGAGGGTCGGACACTGCCGCCCGTGGGAGCTTCCTTATCCGGTATCCATAGCATTCACCCACCTGAACAGCCTGCGTATGTAGGCGTGGAAATTGTTGTAGCTTCAGACGTTACAGCTCCACTTTTCGGTCCCGAAGGAGCGGCCTTTGTCTATAGCCCCCAAAAGGGAGCTAGTCCCCAGGAAGTTGAAAATCTGGATGCGGGATTGCGGCAACTCGCCGGGGTAGTTTCCTGTATCAGCGTTGGCATAAGTTCTTTAGAAAACAAGCCGGGAGCGGGTGCTGCAGGTGGTCTGGGCTTTGGGTTGATGGCTTTTTGTGGAGCCCACTTACGTCCCGGTGCGGAGCTCGTGATGGAACTTGTGGGCCTGGATTTACTGTTACAAAAGGCTGAGCTAATCCTTACCGGCGAGGGCAAACTGGATACCCAAAGCCTGCAGGGCAAACTCATCGGGCGGCTTTGCGAGAAGGCTAAACCCCAGAAAATTCCCGTACTCGCTTTGTGTGGAACGCTGGCCGCCCCACCCACGGAATTACGGAAACTGGGCCTGAGTTATGCAACGTCCATCCTAACCGGACCCGTTGATTTACCCACGGCTTTGCGTACGGCGTATGAACGATTGCGGGAAGCGAGTTTCTGGGCCATTCACTGGTATGTGACTCAAAAAAAATGAAGCGTTATGGCATTTGATTATAAACAGGAATTAACGAGAATCCCGCACCAGCCGGGTGTGTATCGCTATTTCGATGAGGAAGGGACCGTGATCTACGTGGGCAAAGCCAAAGATTTGCGGAACCGGGTAAGCAGTTATTTCCAGAATTCCCGTGATCACGACCGGAAAACCAAACGGCTGGTTTCGTACATCCGCAAGATTGAGTTTACGATTGTTCCCACGGAATTTGACGCCCTGCTGCTCGAAAACTCCCTGATTAAGCAGTATCAGCCCCGCTTCAATATTCTGTTGCGGGACGATAAAATGTACCCCTTCATCTGCATTACCAACGAACGTTTTCCTCGCGTCATTACCATGCGGCGGGTGGATCGTAAGCTGGGTACGTTCTTCGGACCGTACGCTAACGTGAAGGCCATGCATAGTCTGCTGGAAATGTTTGGGCAGTTATACCCTCTTCGTACGTGTAGCTACGCCCTTACGCAGCCCAATATTGATAATCGGAAGTTTAAAGTTTGTCTGGAGTATCACATTGGCCGTTGTAAAGGTCCCTGTGAAGGGCTGGAAACGGAAGAAGCTTACAATCGCAAAATTGAGCAGATCAAGCAGATACTGAAGGGTAATCTACAGATTCCCCGGCAGTTTCTTCAGGAACAGATGAGCGATGCCGCCCAGCGGCTGGACTTTGAAGAGGCTCAGGAGTGGAAAGAAAAACTGGAGTTGTTTGAGAACTTCCAGAGTCGGAGTACGGTCGTAAACCCCAATATTGGTAATGTGGACGTTTGTACCATCGTTTCGGATGAGACAACAGCTTTCCTGAACTTTATGCGGGTAGTCAACGGCTTCATCAGTCAGACGCATACGTTCGAAGTTAAAAAGAAACTCGACGAAACCGACGAGGATATCATGACTATGTGGGCCTGGGAATTACGGACGCAGTACGGTTCGGAAGCGAAGGAAATCATTACTAATCTGCCTTTATCGCTTGAATTAAAAGGATTGACCAACACCGTACCTCAGATTGGCGATAAGCGAAAACTCATGGAGGTCTCGCTGAAGAATGTACTGTTCTTCCGCAAAGAAAAGTCCGATCGGAAAGTAGCCGAAGATACGGCAGGCAATCCCAAGATGCGGATATTGATGACGCTAAAGAATGACTTGCAACTTAAAACCATACCCCGGCACATCGAATGTTTCGATAACTCCAACATTCAGGGTACCAATCCGGTATCGGCTATGGTGTGTTTTATGGATGGACTACCTTCCAAGAAAGATTACCGCCACTTCATTCCCAAAACCGTAGAAGGGCCCAATGACTTTGCTACCATGAAAGAAGTAGTAGGTCGTCGATATACTCGTCTACTCGAAGAAGACTTATCCTTACCAGACCTGATCATTGTCGATGGTGGGAAAGGACAACTTTCGGCTGCTTGTGAGGCTTTGAAAGAACTTAAGCTTTAGGGGAAGGTACCCATTGTAGGCATTGCCAAACGACTGGAAGAAATTTATTTCCCCGAAGACCCAATCCCGCTTTATATCGACAAGCGTTCCGAAAGTCTCAAGCTCATCCAGCGACTCCGGGATGAGGCTCACCGCTTTGGTATCACCCATCACCGCGATCGCCGTAGTAAGGCCTTTTTAGTTAGTGAATTAGAAGAAATCGAGGGAATTGGTAAGATAACGGCCGCCAAACTGCTCAAGTATTTTAAAACGATGAAAGCCGTACGGGAAGCTTCGTTTGAAGAGATTGAAAAAGTGATGGGAAAAGACAAGGCTCAGAAAATCAGAAGCTACTTTGAAACGGCAAAAGCATAGGATACTCAAATACTGAGGGCTGTCCAAGCGAAGTTCTTCCAGTGGAGA
>NZ_JBMDWJ010000330.1:0-6780 GCF_048595215.1 Siphonobacter sp. | reverse complement strand
AGTAGAACAGATTACGGCTTTCAACCTGAATCAGCGATTGGTGGCGGGTAAAGAGGAAGATGAAATTGCTCAGCTGGCTCAGACGTTCAATTCCATGCTGGATCGCGTGCAAAAGGCTTTTGAAGTACAGCGGGATTTCGTAGCCAACGCCTCGCACGAGTTACGTACGCCGCTTACTATCATCACGGGTCAGATTGAAGTGACATTGATCAAACCCCGTACCCCCGAGGAGCATGAGGCGAAGTGGAAAACCGTACTCGAATCCATTCGACGACTCAACAACCTCGCCAATAACCTGCTAGAATTGGCTCAGGTCAATCAGGACGTATCAACCATTACCTTTCAGGAAGTCGCTTTGGACGAAGTCATCTACGATGCCGCCAAACTGCTTACCACCAAGCACCCTTCATACCAGATGATTTTTTCGTTTGAAGGAGATACCGCGACTTCACAACCTTCGTTACTGGTAAAAGGGAACAAGTCTCTACTCACGACGGCCTTTTTGAATTTGATGGAAAACGCCTGTAAATTTTCCCAGAATAAGCAGGTGGACGTAACGCTCGGCGTCAATACGGAAGGAGCCACCATCACCTTTACCGATCAGGGCGTAGGCATTAGTGCCGAGGATCTTAAACACATTTACGAACCCTTTTTCCGGGCCGAAAATGTTAAGAAAATTCATGGATACGGCATTGGGCTTCCCCTCACCCACCGAATCATGGAATTGCACCACGGTCGCATCTTAGTCAGCTCCGAACTCAACCGGGGTACTTCTGTCGTGTTACAGCTGCCCAAGCTTTTCTAATCGTTTTCTAATCACCTCCTCATTACTCTCTAACAATCTTCTAATGGCCTCTTAATTTTGAAAGAGACCGCATGTCCTAGCTTTGTATCAGGCTAAAAAATCGCCTTCTAGTACGAGGAATTACGATTTCCGGGATTGGATGATTTTAGTGTCTATCCAACCTACTAGCCTTCCCACTATCTCTTGACATAGGCCCAAACGCTAGTTCCAACCGCGAACCGTTATGAATACGAAGCTTCAATACGGGACTGACGTTTCCATAGCGGGTGACCTGCGAGGTGGCCTGGTTTCCTTTCTAGTGGCGGTTCCGCTGTGTCTGGGCATTGCTCTGGCGTCGGGTGTACCGCTCTTTTCTGGAATCATTGCCGGGATCGTGGGTGGACTGGTCGTTGGGTTACTCAGCAAATCGCAGTTGAGTATATCCGGACCTGAGGCGGGCTTAATTGTCGTAGTACTGGCGACCATGGAACGTCTGGAGGCTTTTCCAACGTTTCTGCTGGCTACGTTTGTCGCCGGACTCATTCAGGTGGGTTTGGGTTTTCTTCGGGCAGGGGTCATTAGTAATTTTTTCCCCTCCTCGGTCATTAAGGGGATGCTGGCAGCGATTGGTATCATTTTGATCATCAAACAATTGCCGCATTTGGTAGGCTACGACGCCGATGCCGCTGAAGGCTTTTCGCTTTTTCAGCCCGATGGCTTTGACATTCTGACGCAGTTGACGATTGCTTTCCAGCAGTTTAGCGGAACGGCCATTCTCATTTCGCTGCTTTCACTCAGCGTACTGATTCTCTGGGAACGGCCGCTTTTCCGTCAACATCCAGTTTTAAAGAATATTCCGGCCGCCTTGGTTGTCGTTACGCTGGGCATTGGAATCAATATGCTGATTTCCTCCCTGAGCTCTACGCTGGCTTTACAGGGAAATCATCTGGTACAATTACCCGTACCCGAAACCGTGGCGGGGTTCCTTGGGCTCTTTACGTTTCCTGATTTTACCTCCTGGGATAATCCGCAAGTCTATGCCTCGGCCCTGTCGATTGCGATGGTAGCCAGTCTGGAAGCCCTTTTGGCCATCGAAGCCATCGACGAGCTCGACCCACTCAAGCGGAAATCACCAACGAATCGGGAATTGAAGGCTCAGGGTATCGGTAACGTGGTGAGTGGACTGATTGGGGGCATGCCGCTGACTTCGGTCATCGTGCGGAGTTCGGTTAGTCTGAATGCGGGAGCACGTACCAAACGGGCCGCTCTGATTCACGGATCTTTACTACTGGTTTGCGTCGTGACGCTGCCGTCGGTACTGAACCGGATTCCCTGGGCTTCGCTGGCTTCCATTTTACTGGTAACGGGCTATAAACTCGCCCGGGTCAGCATTTTCAGACAGCAGTATGCGGCGGGGATACTCAAGTTTTTGCCTTTCGTTACGACGGTCGTAGCGATTTTACTAACGGATTTGTTAGTCGGCATCGGTATCGGTCTGGCCGTAGGATTATTCTTCGTTCTGCGGGAAACCTACGTGAAAGCCCACCAGACGCATGCGTATCATGTCAACGGGCAGGAACGCATTCGCATTCGCATGGGCGATTACGTATCCTTTCTCAATAAAGTCAGTGTTACGGAAATTCTGGAAACCATTCCGGATGATAGTGTAGTAGAAATCGACTGTACGCGATCTTCCTATATCGACAGCGACGTACTGAACATTTTAAACAGTTTTGAATCGAAAGCTCATTTACGAAATATTCAGATCACGTATCTGAAACCCACAGCCGAAAATAAATCACTTCATCATCAAATCGCTGTTTAAGCAGCACCCTCTAAAGAATCGCAAGCCTTTAGAGCCACAAGAAAAGGAGTTAGTTTGATAAGGGCCCTTTCATCCGGGGCTTCTTTTTAGGAGTAGAAAGGTAAAGGCTCTGCTGGCCTTTACCTTTTTTGTTTTATAGCTTAGTTGGTCTTTATCAATTTGCCTTCCCGTACGTAAGCCCCAGCTTGTACTTTCCAAAGTAACATACCTCCCGTAACGCCCGACAGGTCCAGATCAAAGCGATGCTGATGCTGTACCTGCGTATCCTGCTGACTTAATACAGGCTGCCCCGCCAGCGTATATACCTGCAACTGGGCGGCTGCCGCCTGGGGTAAGTTTACTTCAATAATGGCCCGACTGGCCGAAGGATTGGGGTATACTTTCACCGCGACTTCGGTCGTACCCGGCTCTACGGCCGTAGGTCCTTCAATCCAGACGTTCACGGGCGAAGAGGGTACGGAGCACCCTTCACTAATGACTACGACGACGTAATTACCCGTTGCCTGCGAACCCCGGAGTACCAGGCGAGGTTGTGTCGCTCCTGCGATTTCCGCGTTGTCTTTCCGCCACTGATAGGCATAATTGGCTCCCGTAACGGCATTCAATACGACGCTATCGGGAACTATGGTGGTGGTTTTTCCAGCCGGAACGATGTTCGCAACGATGTTCTGCCCCCGCTCGACAATGGCAACCGCCGCCGACTCTCTCCGGCAACCCAGACTATCCCGAACGGTAACCGTATAATTACCCGGAGCAGAGGCATTGAACTGTACACCAGAAGCATTGGGTACAACCGCTGTACCGAGTTTCCATTCGTAGGCATACGGAGCCTGTCCGCCCGCGGGGTTTGCCCGGAGTAAGGCTCCTCCACCCCGGCAGTAGAACAAATCGCCGGAAATCTGTACCGTAGGCGTTGGTTTGATGGTGATACTCCGGCTCAGCGAATCTTCGCAGCCCCGGGCATCTTCGACTTTAATCAGGTAGGTTCCTTCTTTCGTCAGATTTACGCGATTGCCAAACACGAGGCTCGATCCCTGCCGCCAGGTGTACGTTACGGCTCCCAGACTATCGGTCACCCGTCCCGTCCACTGTGTACTGCTTCGACCCTCGCAGAGGTAGTCAGCCCCCGTCACGCTCAGTTTTAGCTTACAGGGTATATAGGTAATTCGGGCGGTATCGCGGGCCGTACAGCCGTTTCGATCCGTTACGGTCAGCCAAACCTGCGTAGCGTTTTTGAAGGGTCCAATACTCGGATTGGCCACGGTATAAACGGGTGTATTAGCTGACGTTTGCCAGGCGTAGGTATAGGGACTCGTTCCGCCACTGGCCGTAATGATGCCTTTGGGTTCGAAGCGATCCTTACCCGTCAGGGAGGTGTCGGCTCCGGCATATGCGGTAGGAGAGTTGTACTTCTGAATTGGAATGTTGTTGCCGGATACGGCCTGACAGCCATTCTTTGCCGTAGCTTGCAAGGTGTACGTTCCAGCTTCCTTGGCCTCAAAGGTAGAGCCCGTGCCTACTATGGTGGTACCGCGTTTCCAGGCATACGTATCTGGTGTAAAGTTCTCCGTTCGGAAAATTTGCATCTTCACCCCTTCCTGATCCGCCGAACACAGGTTGAGCTTACTCGTCGCCGTGGTGATATAGAGGACGGGTTTGGTTTCCTGTACGGTTTTCGTGGTAGAAGCGGTGCAGCCTTTCGCATCGGTTACCGTCACAGTGTACGTACCAGCCTTGGTAATCGAAAGCTGAGGTGTTTTATCGGTGAGCACGGTCGATCCGAGTTTCCACTGATACGTATAGGGAGTCGTAGTACCGGAGGCCGTTACACTCAGGTTACCTTTTTGCCCTTCACAAAGGGCCGAATCGCCCGCAATGCTGGAAAGAGCGGGGGCAGGGTTTAACGTAATTGTCAAAGTATCGGTAGCTCTACAGGTACCCTGGCTGAGGGTAACACTGTAGATGCCCACGGTAGTAGCCGTATAGGTTCGCCCCGTTCCAACAATCTGATTCCCCCGCCGCCACTGGTAGGTCAAAGCTCCTGATGGCGTAGTACCGCTAGGGCTCGCCGTCAGTACCACGCTACCGCTGGCACAAAGGCTTACACTATCAGGCGTTATTTTAACCTTTAAGGAGCAAACAGGACTTTGAAAGAACCCACTCGCCGGGTTTCTACCCCAACTCATCAGAGCCGAGGTCAGCAGAAAAAGACTAAGTACAAAATTTTTCATAGGGGTTGATGTTAGGTTCATGCAAAGTGGCGGTTCATACCTACAAAAAAACAAATTCCCCGGGGAAGTACCTGCCTCCCCGGGGAATTTACCCGTAAATCCTTATGCTTACTTTCCGGCTTTTGCCAGCTTATCGGTGTTTTCTTTTGACAGAATCGTCAGGGCATTTACCAAGCGGTCGAGATCCGAGGGTAAAATATAAACGTGCGGGGTTACTCGAACGCCCTTCACATTCTCTTTATCTATCGGCGTTGTATGGATTTTGAAGCGAGTCAGGAGTGCACTTTCCAGTTGACCGGGCGTCATTCCGTTCACACCAACGACGGCTAAGGCTCCGGAATAACCCTTTTTCAGTGAAGTATACAACGTAATACCGGGCAGGTCTTTTACTTTTTCAGCCCAGTAGTTTTTCAAATAAAATAGACGCTCGTACTTCCGAACCGCCCCGATGGAATTATTGAACTGAATGGCCTGTCCGATGGCTTGTTCGATGAAAAAGGGTCGAGTACCCAGGTTTTCGAACTTACGGATATTCTCGGATTGCGGCTGCTCATTGGGTACCAGGGGAAAAATCTTCGAGATCTTCTCTTTTTTTATCCAAAGCATTCCCGTACCGATGGGAGCACTCAGCCATTTGTGCAGACTGGTACCATAATAATCGCAGCCCAGATCGGGTACTTTGTAATCCAGATGCACAAAACTGTGGGCTCCGTCCACGAGTACTTCGATCCCGCGTTTATGAGCTTCGTCGGCAATTTTCCGAACCGGCAGTACCTGCCCCGACCAGTTGATGACGTGCGTGAGGTGTACTACTTTGGTCTTCGGTGTCATTTGCTCGACAAACAGCTTCACCAGCTGATTCTCGTCTTCACAAGGCATGGGCAACTTCACGTAATTGAGTTTCAGACCATCGCGGAGTTCGCGTTGCCGCCACGCACTCATCATGTTTGGGTAATCGAAATTGGAGACGACCACTTCATCGCCCTTTTGCAGGGGTAAGCCCAGAATGACCGTGTCCAGGGCTTCGGTGGCATTCCGGTTAATGGCGATTTCCTCCGGCGACGTACCCGCTACCTTGGCCAGCTGCTCCCGCAGGGGTTCACGGCCCTGATCCAGTACCCGCCACATGTAGTAGCTCGGGGCTTCGTTGGAATAACGGAAATACCGCTCGACGGCTTCCTGAACCAAGGTTGGACTGGGACTTACGCCACCGTTGTTGAGATTCAGTATCGTTGGCGAGACGGTATACGCCCGCTGGATGAGAGCCCAGAAATCTTCATCAGAAGCCAGAGCTTGGGCTGAGTCTCCCGAGCGGTACCGTGCTACTTCCTGAAAGTACGATTCGCTGAGTGGTTTTAAACTGGGAAAGAGGGCAACGCTGGCCGACTGGCGAAAGAACGCACGGCGAGAAGGCATCATAACAGTATGATTGCTAGTGGATAACAGGTTGCGGCCCGGACGGAAATTACTGTAAAATCGGTAAAATCACTATCCCCCCGTGAAAACAGCTATTTTTACGCGTCAAAATACCCTTATCTTTCGACTGAAAGATTGTTTTGTATTGCTACCATGAATCTGAGTCTGACCTTACTGTTTATACTACTGGCCGTAGGTGCCAGTTTATACGCCTGGAATAACGAATCCATCCTGCGTCGCTGGGTAATGAATCCGTACGAAGTCAATCGCCGGAACGAGTATTGGCGGTTTATTACGTCGGGCTTTATTCACGCCGATATTGGTCACCTGGCCTTTAACATGATCTCGCTGTATTCTTTCGGCGGTCTGGTGGAAAGCATTTTCTCGCAGATTTCGCCGATGGGAAATTTGCTGTACGTAGCTCTGTACATGGGTGGGATCATCATTTCCGACCTGCCCACGTACTTCAAGCACCGGAATAATCCCAACTACAATTCCCTCGGGGCTTCGGGCGGGGTATCTTC
>NZ_JBMDWJ010000329.1:0-27787 GCF_048595215.1 Siphonobacter sp. | reverse complement strand
CGAAGCCTACAGTTATGGGCGTACGCTTACGCACGAAGTCGGCCACTGGCTGGGTTTAATTCATACCTGGGGAGACCAGTACTGCGGATCGGATTACTGTGAGGATTCCCCACCCAGTGAGTCGGCGATCAACACGCGGTTTTGTAATGATCGGTATTCAACCTGCGTAAGCGGTCAGAGTACCCGAAACATGATCGAGAATTTTCTTGATTACTCGCCCGACGCCTGCATGAATACCTTCACACAGGATCAGAAAAATCGGGTACGGGCAGTACTGGAACTAAGTCCGCGTCGTCGGCAACTGGTAGCTACTACGAATTTGCTGGAAGAAACCGAAAAGCTGGTACTGAAGGTATACAACCATCCCATCCGAAGCCAGACCATCACCTTTGAAGCGACCTTCAAGGGCATTCAACTCATTAAGTATTCGCTCTTGGATCTACAGGGCCATGTAGTATACTCCGCCCGTCAAAGCAGCCAGCCCAGCAGTTTGTTTTCGATTTCGGGGGTGCATTTGGCTCCTGCCGTGTATGTTTTGCGTTTTACCGCTGGGGCTGAGACCCTTAGTACGCGTCTTGTGGTGCAGTAACCGTTACCTCAAATACTCGCCTTTCCTTTGTACCGTGTGGGTACGAATTCCATCTTTGGGCATACCTCTTTGTTGACCCATGTTCTGGAATTCGTACCCGCTTATTCGGTATACGCTGGCCTTTATGGCTGGAATCATTCTCTATACGCAGACTCCACTGCCCTTAATAGCTCTAGTCCTTACCGGCTTCGTCACCCTAAGCCTTTACCTCTATTTCCATTTTTTGGGAAAACAGTTATCCTGGCTGAGTGGACCGGCTGGTGTGGTGACAGTCGGGATATTAGGCTGGCTCTTTACGGCACAGGCGGACGATAGTACGCGTCCTGACTATCTTGTTCATCTTCCAGGCCCCATTGAAGGTTATCGGGCGGTACTGAGTTCGGCGGTGGAAACGAAAAGCAATACGTTTCGGGTCACGGCTCAGGTAGAACAGGTACGCATTCATTCCCGCTGGATGCCCGCTCGTGGCAACGTATTACTCTTTATAGACCGCAACGTTCCACATAAGCCCGCTTACGGCGATGAGCTTCTGGTACGGAAAGCCCCCGAACGCGTGGAGCCGCCGCACAATCCAAATGAATTTAACTACCAACAGTATTTGAAATACCAGGGTGTCGACTACCAGCAGTACCTCCACGTCGGCGAGTTTGTACGATTGAGCAAACGTCCACCTTCCCGTTTGGTACAACTGGCCCTTCAGGTTAATGAATCCGCGACGGCCCTCCTAGCCCAACACCTGACCTCCCGAAACGAACTAGCCGTTGCTTCGGCCATGCTTCTGGGGGTACGCGACGAACTCGACAGTGATTTACTGCGAGCGTATTCGGCTGCGGGGGCGGTGCATACGCTTTCCGTATCGGGTATGCATGTCGGCATTTTGTTTTTAGTGCTGAGCTGGTTTCTGCAACCCTTACGCAAAGGTTCGTCGTACAAGAAGTGGGTGTTCGTTGGGATTGTTTTTACCTTTTTATGGGGCTATGCCTTACTGACGGGAATGTCCGCTCCGGTACTCCGTTCGGCGATCATGCTCAGTGTATTTGTCATTGGCGATACCTTTCGGCTTTCACGGAATTCATTCAATACGCTGACTTTCTCGGCCTTGGTGATTCTGGTGATTAATCCCTACGCTTTGTTTCAGATGGGCTTTCAACTGTCTTATCTGTCAGTAGCGGGGATTCTGTACCTGTATCCCAGGCTTCACTGGCTCTGGCAACCAGTCAATCCGCTCTGGGCTGAACTCTGGAGTCTATCCTGCGGAGCGGTAGCCGCTCAGATAGTAACCTATCCATTAGCTGTGTATTACTTCCACCAATTCCCAACGTATTTTCTACTCGTCAATCCACTCGTTTTAGGGCTTTCGAGTTTAGGATTGATTGTGGGAATGTTGTACCTGTTGTTCTACTTCGTACCCGTACTTAACGATTTCCTGTTGTATTGCCTTAAACTTTCTTTTGGCTTACTCAATCAATTGGTATTTCGTACAGAAACCTGGCCCGGTGCCCGCTGGAATCGTCTGATCGTTACGGACCTTCAAATGGTACTACTCTACGGCATACTTATTCTGTTACTCTTGCTTTTCGCGACCCGTAGGAAAACCTATTTGTGGCTCTGTATTGCTCTGGCTTTCATTTTTGCTTCAACCAAACTGTATGCCTACCAGCAACAGCGGAAACAGCATTGGCTAGTGGTCCATCACCTGAAAAAACATACGGCGGTCAGCTTCATTCACGGTCGTATGTTAGACTTGCTTGCTGATTCCCTGCTTTATACGGACCGCCGCATGCAGGAACTTCATTTGGAGCAATTCTGGACGGCTCGGGGTATTCAACAAACGCATCATACGCTACAACAAACCCTCACTCCTTTTGGACAAGCCCTCTGCTGGCAGGGTAAACGCGTACTCTGGATTCGGAATCCCCTTCCCCGCCGTACAATTTTACGTAGTCAGCAACCGATTGACCTTGTACTCATCACCAACAACGCCCTCCGCTACCCGCCAGACTGGCTGAGTGAATTTCCTGTCCAGCAAATTGTACTGGATGTTACCAATAGTCGAAGCGTGGCCGAACGCTGGCGAACGTTTTGTAGTGATCGAAATATTGCTTGTTATGACGTTCGTACGCGGGGAGCTTTCGTAGTCTCCTGGTAAAAAATAACCCAATGATCTTACCGGGCTGGAGCAAGCTGAATTAATTTGCGGTACAAACCGAACGAAAGCAAATGAAAAAAATTGGTGTTATTCTGCACGGCAGCGGTGTTTTTGATGGTTCCGAAATTCACGAAGCGACGCTTTCCCTCCTGGCAATTCGGGAAGCCGGAGCGGTGTACGAGTGCTACGCCCCCGATGTCGATCAATACCACGTGATCAATCATACGACGGGTGAAGAAATGCCCGAAAAACGGAATGTACTGGTCGAATCCGCCCGCATTGCCCGGGGTGAAATCAAGAATCTCATGGAGCTGGACCTCGATGCAGTCGATGGTCTACTGATTCCGGGAGGCTTTGGAGCGGCTAAGAATCTGTCTACCTGGGCCTTCGACGGACCCGCTGGTCAGGTACTACCCCAAATCAAAGACGTTATCTTGGCGGCGGTTCGTAAACAGGTCCCCATTGCTTCACTCTGCGTGAGTCCAGTAGTAGTTGCAAAAGCCTTAGAAGGCAGCGAATACCACGCTCAGCTTACGCTGGGAACGAGCGAACAAGCATCTCCCTATGATATTGCTGGATTCTCGGTGGGTATTGAAAGCGTAGGAGCTGTAGCCAAACCGGCTAGTATTGAAGAAGTCTGGGTAGATTCTAACTTAAAAATCGTAACGGCTCCCTGTTACATGATGGAAACCGACATTTTAGGCATTCGGGCCAACACGAAGCAAGCCGTTGAGCGATTACTCGAGTTCATCGGGTAGCTTCTATAATCTAAAATAACAAAGGGTGGTCAGCTACAGCTGACCACCCTTTGTAGGATGCTTCTTCTAGAAAGGCAGATCGTCCGTATCGTTGTCGGCCGGAGGCAAGGTGGGCGAAGACGGCATGTGTGTCGGCTCACTTCCGCCGATAAAGGCGTTGGTATCGACCGCATCCACTCGCCAGGCCCGAGCTTCTGTGTACCAGCGACCGTTATATTCCCGCGATTCAAGGTTAAAGGAAACCTTGATTTTATCGCCAGGGGTGTATTGTTTGAATTCAGCTACT
This sequence comes from Siphonobacter sp., assembly GCF_048595215.1. Lineage (NCBI taxonomy): Bacteria > Pseudomonadati > Bacteroidota > Cytophagia > Cytophagales > Cytophagaceae > Siphonobacter > Siphonobacter sp. The sequence continues at coordinate 24,005 of NZ_JBMDWJ010000329.1, read as the reverse complement.
TTATCCCCCCAAAGAGAAAAGTTTACTTTCTTCGGATACTGTTCATCCGTTTCGATTACAAAATCCTGTTTTACCCAGGAATTACCGCTCTTGCTGGTACCCGTCACTTCCGGCAGCACTTGTTGCAGCACACCTTCAATTTCTAATGCCATTTATTTTTTCGATAAGAGGATTTGATTATCAGCATGTAGGCACCAAACCGGCCCTACGCCGATGCAAAAATAACATTCCAGACTTGCTTTTGCTTTCAAAAAAATATACTTTTGCACCACATTCATCAAGGGGCGTTGTGGTGGAATTGGTAGACACGCTACTTTGAGGGGGTAGTGCCGGTTCCGGCATGGGAGTTCGAGTCTCCCCAACGTCACAGTCAAAAACCCGTTTTGGAGCAATCTGAACGGGTTTTTTCTTTATCTCAAGGGCCTTGTAGCAGTAAAATCCAAAAATGTGGCACTTTCTGGGGCTTTAACCTGTGCTCTAAACTCTTCTTACCTCTAACTTATTCCTACCTTTCTCCAAGGAATATTACAAAAGCATTTTCTGTTTGCTTCGGTTACTATACCAAGACCCCATGTAATCAACGCTTACGGTATCCTGGCTATGGGACTACGTTCCTAATGGGAGAGAATTAAGCAAGCTTACCTATTCGCCTCACGATACTGGTTGATATACTTAACTACACGAATAAGGTACCTAATTGTCAAGCTACGCTTGCTCCTACCCTTTTTCGCTTAACACTCTATAAATTAACCAATTAGCAGTATCCATAAAACGCTCTTAACGGGAACCAAGACATTCATATTGCCGTTTGTTAATCTTAATTCCTGTACAAATCTGTCATTAATTGGTATAATTTTGCACTTTTTTGAGGTAATGGCATAGCCTTTTGAAGCAAATAGAAGAAATATGGTTTAATATATCGAGTACCCACCCTTTGTTTTAAACCCATTTTCATCTCATTCCATTACGATGTTGATCTAATTTAATCATTACCTAATTTAGAATTAGCTTATTGCTAGTTAAGTGATGTTCTAGATTCAGTAAAATATTCTACGCTGACTTGTAAAGATGGTAGTCTTTTGATTGACATTTGGTAGTAAAATGCTAGGAATAATGAAAAATAAAGTGATTATAAACTATTGTTAACATTTATTGATCATATTTGACGTATAGTCTTAATTGATTTACTTGTAAACACTTGTATTACCCAAACCCCTTTTGGTCTCCGAAAGGGGTTTATTGCGGGGCTTTTCTTGCTTTTCCTTCGTTTATCACAGCTTTTTCTACCAGGATGTCATTAGTACATCCACAGTTAATCCATTTACTATCCAATGATCAGAGGAATTTTCTCGTAGAATTCTTAAATTTGCGAATTATTTGAAAAAGGATTAGTATAACCTCATTGGCCTTGCTGATGAGGTTTATTGTAATCGGCGAAAAGAATGCATTTTCCACCGAATTTAATTTAAAAAAAATCGTTAGTACTAGCTGAGTTATAGTTTGAATACTGGCTCATTAGTGTTCATCGAAGCGATCATTCCCTCATTACCCCCTATGCTTGATTTCATTGCGATAGATTTTGAAAATGCTAATAATGCCAGATCCAGTGCCTGCTCTTTAGGCATTGCAGTGATAGAGAAGGGTGTTATTACCGATGTAAAGCATTGGTATATTAAGCCCTATCCCTTCGAAATGGGCTATTATCAGCAACGTGTCCATAAGATTACGCTTGAATCACTTACCCTTGCTCCTGCTTTCAATGAGCTTTGGCCAGAAGTACTTCCCTATTTAGAAGGCAAAACGGTACTTGCCCACAATGCGGCGTATGATTTAAACCTGTTACGGGGATTATTTGAGCACTATCACTTATCTATTCAAGCCCTGCAATACGCTTGTACCGTAGACATGGCTCGTAGCACCTGGCCCAATGAACCGAAGCATTCACTGGGTTACCTGGCTTATTATAACCAGCTTACATTCACGCATCACCGGGCCGATGACGATGCCCGGGTCTGTGCCCAGCTAGCCTTGCGGATGGCTGAGTTACACGAAGCGGCCGATCTCGACGACCTCATTTATCGTACCAAGGTAAGTAAGCGAAACTTCGACGGCACCTATGCTACCTTAAAGCCTCAGCCTCGTACGCGGCGAAATACGCCTCTCATTCCGAACCTGCATACACAAGTAAATCATTCACACCCGTTTTACGGAAAATCAGTCGTATTTACGGGTGATCTTAGTGCATTGGGACGTACGGAAGCTCAGCAGCTGGTCTGGCAGTGTGGCGGTATTGCAGCGAAAAATCTTTCGTACGCTACCCATTATATGGTCGTCGGTAAACAGAATGCTCAGTTGGTGGGGGAAGAACTGATCTCTTCCAAAATGAAAAAAGCGGAAGAACTCCTCAGCCGTGGGTTTCCGCTGGTTATTCTGAATGAAGAAGAATTTCTGGCTATGCTGTAAGGTGTTTATTTGGCTTTGAATACCCATTTTTCTTCAGTAATGAGTGCCTGTTGCATGGCATTAAATAATTCTTTATCGTCTTTAAAGATCATCTGATCTACCTCATAGCTTTCTACTTCTACGGTGAATGCCTTTTGCTTAAACGGCCAAGGCTCCACGCCAACCGTTCCATTACTGCGTTGAAAGATATAGTAACTGGTACCATCCGGGCCGGGACTTATTTCCAGGCGACGTTCGCCCGCCGGAATCTGGTCCTGGCAAAGGATCAGCGATAAGGCATCGCACCACTGGATAAAACTGTAAGCGTATTCGGCCTCCTTCTGGGTAATTTGGTAGTGATTACACCAGTCTTTCTGATTCCGTTTTTGTTCGTCCAGAAAGTCGTTTAGTTCCTTACTAACTCCCCGCTTGGGTTCGTACAAGTATGACGTATGCATGGAGACCATCAGGGCATTCCAACGGCTTTTCTCCAGACCAATTTGAATGACGTTACGACATTGCTCGACAGAATATTCCATCATCTGGAAATTCAGCGGTGCTCCCGCTTCATTCAAGTGGTTTTTGCCTTCCCAGGGTTCCTGTCCATCATCGTGTTCGGTAAGAGCCACAATGGTCTTGATCCAGTGCATGGGCCGCTTCTTAACGGGCCACTGTAGGGCTAACTGAAGAGCCAGCATACCGTGAGCCTGCTGATGAATAATCTCCCATCCCGAAGACGTTGGTTTAACAATCATGCCGTACGTTTTTGTTTAGTTCAGTAAGACTACAAAAGCTATACCCAGGCTGAAGGATACGATCAAAAACGGGTTCTTCAGCCTGGATTAAAAAACAGGTGTTTACTGGTCCTGTAAATACTCCAGAGCAGCCTGTCCGACGAATTTTCTGCCCGGATTATTTCCCTGCATCCACTCCTCCGGCGGGAACAGTGAAAACAGGCCCATCTTCACCAGAGCGGGTATGGCAGCCCGAAACTCGGTTTCTACTTTTTCGCTTTTCGTAAGATTGTACAAGTCGATGTTGTGCAGCAACGTTGCCAGGGTTCCGCTGGGTTTACTTTCTTTAGCTGGCGTTGCGGGTTGCCTCAGAATCTGCTCATTGATTCGGGACAGCTCGTCGATATTGGCAAGATTCTCGTCCATAGCTTTATAGGTTTAAGTGGAATACGCGGGAATTTTAACCGTGATGTACCTTTCCCCCTTAAAAAAGTAAGCCTGATCCGCATCGAATCAGGCCTACCGATTAACCATACAGCAAAGCTCGGTCTACTTCTTTGATTATGAATTCAAAATCTGCCGGCCGATTGACGTAATCCAGATGGTTCACGTCCAGAATGAGCAATTTCCCATCGGTGTAGCTGGCAATAAATTCTTCGTAATGAGCATTCAGATCGGTCAGGTATTCCACACTCATATTCAATTCATACTCCCGACCCCGTTTCTGAATCTGATGAAGCAGCTTGGGTAAATCCGCTTTCAGGTAGATCATCAGATCCGGCGGTTTCACTACATCCATCATCGTTTGAAAGAGCGAGAAGTACGTTTCGTAATCGACCGCACTCATGTAGCCGGACTGATACAGATTTTTGGCGAAAATGTGAGCGTCTTCGTAAATCGTACGATCCTGAATGATTCGTTTGGTTGAATGCATGATTTGCCGGGCCTGATCAAATCGACTTCGCAGGAAGTAAATCTGCAAGTGAAAAGCCCAGCGTTCCATATCCTCGTAAAAGTCAGCGAGGTACGGATTATTTTCAACGGCTTCGTAGAAAACCTCCCAGCCAAAGTGCTCGGCCAGCATGCGGGCCAGGGTGGTTTTCCCGGCTCCAATGTTACCGGTAACGGCAATATGCATGAGGGAAAAAAGTTAAGAATACGGATCACTAAATTTTGGGGCAACAAAGATACAACGCAACGGCCTTGTGGCTAGGCAAGTTCGTCGTTCGGTTAGAAATTACCGATAAAAATGTCATTAACGCCGGGTCTTAAACTTTTCTAATCCCGTACCTACGCCCTTAAAACCTGCTTTTACGGCCAAAAAAGCTTACCTTTGCCCCCGAATGATCCACTTTACAGGTGGCTTCTACTTATTCTATGAAAGCATATCGCATTTTACTTTATTACATCTATACGCCCATCGAAGATTGTCTGGCGTATCGGGAAGAACACCACCGTTTTTGTCTGGAGAACAATCTGCTGGGCCGGGTAATTGTGGCACCAGAAGGATTAAACGGTACGGTATCCGGACTGGCTGAAGATTGCCAGCGGTACATGGACTGGCTGCACGCCGAGCCGCGTTTTTCGGCGATCCAGTTCAAGATTGAAGAACACGAGCAGCACGCCTTCCACAAGCTGCACGTACGGGTGAAAGAAGAAATTGTCAATTCCGACTTACCCGTCGATCCCCTCAAACAAACGGGTGTTCACCTGGAGCCGAACGAGTTTCGTCAGCTCATGAATGACCCCGACGTGGTTCTGGTCGACATGCGTTCGAACTACGAACATAACGTAGGGAAATTCAAGGGAGCCATTACGTTTGATATGGAGAACCTCCGCGAATTACCCGATCACGTAGCTGAGATCGAACACCTGAAGGGCTCCGGCAAGAAAATTATCACCTATTGCACAGGTGGGATCAAGTGCGAGAAAGCCTCGGCGTATCTGCTCCACCAGGGTTTTGAAAACGTGTACCAGTTGCACGGCGGCATTATCCGGTACGGACTGGAAGAAGGCGGCGAAAATTTTGACGGAGAATGCTACGTATTCGATGGCCGGGTCACGGCCCCGGTCAATCACGTCAATCCGGAGATCATCTCTACCTGTTACGTGTGCGGTACGACGACGAGTCGAATGGTCAACTGTGCGAACCCTGAGTGTAACGAGCATTTGCCCATTTGTGAGCAATGCGGCTGGGACATGGACGGAGCCTGCTCAGACGCCTGCCGTACGCACCCCCGCAAACGTCCGTACAACGGTCAAGGCTATTATCCGAAAAAATTCGAAGATTATACGCCAGTTATGGGCTTCAAGAGTGCTCAGGGAAGCTTCAGAAAAGAGTAAATAGTTTTCGGTTTACAGTTTTTAGTAAAGCAACCAACCGGGATTGTTAACCGATTGATTTGAGTGAATGGACTGATCGATAAAAATTGTAAACCGAAAACTGACAACAGTAAACTAGACCAACTCCTTTCTCAACACATAATCGTTCATCCAGTAGCCTCTGCCGATGTAGTTGTCTTCTTCACGTGTGAACTCGAAGCCTAGTCTTTCGTAAAACTGACGGGCTGAGTTACTCCGGTTGACGTTCAACTCCAGAAAATGCCCGCCGCGTTGCAGAGCTTGCCGGAATACCTCCTCCAAAAGCTGACGTCCGTATCCCCGCCCCTGCTGATCCGGTAGAAAATAAATTTTGTGCAGCTTGACGAGTTGATTTTCTTTGAGTTCAAAGGCCGCAAAACCGACCGCCGTTTCCTGGTCATCATAAGCCAGTAGAAAAACGGTTTGGTCTGTAAAGCTCTCTGTCAGGGTTTCTGTACTGTACATCCAGTCCAGCATAAACTGCGACTGTTCCTCGGAAAGAATAGCTCCGTACGTAGGACGCCAGGCGGCATACGCAATGGATTGAATGGTGGAAACATCGGACGGTTGAGCAGTACGAATGTGCAGCATAGCGAAATAAAGTTTGAGGCAATCCAGCCACTAAGTTAAAAATTGCAAAGACAGCTTTGCGAGTTTACGAATAGATTATGTCCGAAAAGAAACCCATTATTCTCGTCACCAACGACGACGATATTACCGCCAAAGGCATTAGTGTACTAGCTCAGGCAATGCAGGAATTGGGCGAAGTGATCGTCATTGCCCCCGACCGTCCACAGTCCGGACAAGGCCACGCCATTACCATCAACAATCCCGTTCGTATCCGGAAAGCCCGTTTCTTCAAAGATGCCATCGTGGCTTACGAAACGACCGGTACACCCGCCGACTGCGTGAAGATGGGTAAACACCTCATTCTGAAAGATCGGAAGCCCGATCTGGTCGTCAGTGGTATTAACCACGGTAGCAATACCGCCATCAGCATTCTGTACTCCGGCACGATGTCAGCCGCGATGGAAGCCGCTATCGAAGGCATTCCGGCGATTGGTTTTTCACTCGCCGATTACCACCCCGAAGCGGATTTCTCGCATACGATTGAGTCCATTCAGGCCATTGCCCGTCAGGTACTGGAAAAGGGTTTACCCAAGCACGTCGCTCTGAACGTCAATTTCCCGGCGAAGTCGGAGGAACCGCTCAAAGGCATTCGCGTATGCCGTCAGGCCGACGCCCGCTACCTGGAAAGTTTTCAGCAACGCGAAGATCCCTATGGACGTCCGTATTACTGGCTAGACGGTGATTTCGTAAATTTTGACGAAGGTACCGATACCGACGAATGGGCTTTATTGAATAATTACGTTTCTGTTGTACCTTGTAAGTGCGATCTAACCGCTTACTCGACGCTGGAAGACTTAAAAAGCTGGGAGTTTTAACGTTCGGTTTCGCTCCTCGAAAGATGCTTTCCTTTTCCCCCATTGAACGTGTATTTTTGAATTATCCGTAGTGTTTGAAATATATCCATGTAAGTTATGGCCGTACTCGGAAGTCTATTGAAAAGAGGTATTGGGTTGACAGGTACTGTCATACGCCGACGCCGAGTCAATGGATCGAAATCACAGCGTAAAGCCTTTATCAAGTTACTTAACAAAGCCCGCTATACCGCTTTCGGAGAAAAGTATCACTTCGAAGACATTCTTTCTTCGGCTCTTTTCCGCAAAGACAATCAGTTTTACGAACAGTATCGGCAGCATGTGCCCATTCACGACTACAACAAAATGTACGAGGAATGGTGGCACCGCACCAAGGAGGGCGAAAAGAACGTCTCCTGGCCGGGTCGTGTGAAGTTTTTTGCTCTTAGCTCCGGTACTTCCGAAGCCGCCTCCAAGTACATTCCGGTGACGAAAGACATGGTGAAAGCCATGCAACGCACCAGTATCCGGCAAATCATCGCTCTTTCTGAGTTCAAGGACCTGTCCAACGAGCTGTTCGAAAAAGGATACCTGATGCTGGGTGGCAGTACCGATCTGAAATTCAGTGGTCGTTACTTCGAAGGTGATCTGAGTGGGATCAATGCTTCCCAAATTCCCTTCTGGTTCGAACGTTTCTACAAACCGGGAAAGGAGATTGCCCGGATTCGCGACTGGGAACAGAAGCTTGACGAGATTACCAAGCAGGCGAAAGACTGGGACATTGGCTACGTCGTGGGCGTACCCGCCTGGATTCAGTTGTTGCTCGAACGCATCATCAAGCATTATAAGCTTAAGCACATCCACGAAATCTGGCCCAATCTGGAAGTGTTCGGCTGGGGTGGCGTTTCTTTCGAGCCGTACCGGGTAGGCTTCGAGAAGTTGCTGGGGAAGCCCATTACCTACATCGAGACCTATCTGGCCTCGGAAGGCTTCATGGCCTATCAGTCAAGACCCAACGCCAAGGGGATGCAGCTGGCCTTGAATCAGGGTATTTTCTTTGAATTTATTCCCTTTACGGATGAAAATTTCAACGGCGAAGGCGAAGTAAAGCCCAATGCCAAAACCCTGATGATTGATGACGTAGAAGAAGGCGTAGAGTACGCCCTACTCATTTCGACCTGCTCGGGAGCCTGGCGTTACCTGATTGGGGATACCGTTCGTTTCACGGATAAAAAACGCTACGAAATCACCATTACGGGTCGTACGAAACATTACCTGAGCCTTTGTGGCGAGCACCTTTCCGTGGATAACATGAATCGGGCCCTGGAACTGGCCTGTCAGGAACTACGCATTTCGGTACCCGAATTTACCGTAGCGGGCGTTCCGCACGATTCGCTGTTCGCTCACCACTGGTACGTGGGCACCGATGACCCAGTAGATGCCCAACGCTTACGTAACCTCATCGATCAGAAACTGAAAGACCTCAACGATGATTATGCCGTCGAGCGTACGCACGCGTTGAAGGACGTCATGGTTACGGTGTTGCCCGTTCAGGCGTTTTACGACTGGATGGCATCGAAAGGGAAAATGGGCGGTCAGCACAAATTCCCCCGCGTATTACGTAAGATGATGATTCAGGAATGGGAAGAATTTCTAGTGAAACGGGGATACGACGCTCCCGTAGAAGCCAGTAAATGATCCGCTTTTCCCGGGAGAAAATGAGTATCGCAGAACCAATTGAGATGCATTAACTCCCGCTGACATAATTCACTCAGGTACTGAGGAGCCAGTCCGTCTTTCACGAGGCGGACTGTTTTTTTTAAGTCCAGAAAACGCATTTCATCCGTCTGCGATTGCTTGGCTCCCCAGTTGTACACGGGTAAAACCTGTACCTGCGTCAAAAGGGTTTTCTGCCGTCCATTTTCCGTTCCTTTTTCGATGGTCAGTTTGAGTAGCGGTACCAGTCGGTCCCAGACAAAAATGTCGTAGGCTACGAAATCGGCCAGGGAGTAAATCGCAAATCCGGCTTTGGCTTCGCCCGTAAACGGATCGTTGAAATCCACGCGTTCCATCGGTTGCGGATTGTGCGGGTGACTTCCCAAAATAATGTCTACCCCACACTCCCGGAATACGCGGTGGTAAATCTCGACCGTATGAGCCGAAGGGTACGCCTGATACGCATTCCCCGTATGAAAGAGAAACACGACTACATCCGCCCCCTGCTCACGAGCGGCCTGTACCTGAGTTTTGATCCGGGAAACATCCGCTCCGGCCCGGTTGAGGCGGTCGTAATTAACCAGCCATTCCTTACCCGTCTCGGTTTCAAATTTATTCAGATTCGATGTCCAGGACAGAAAGCCGATGCGAATGCCGTTGCGTTCCAGGATTACGGGCTGATTGGCTTCTTCGGCAGAACCTGCCGTTCCCGCATAAGCAACTCCTTTTTTGCGTAGAAATTTTATGGTTTCGTGTACGCCCGATTCGCCCTGATCCAGACTGTGATTGTTGGCCGTGGATAGCAGGTCATAACCCCGAAACTTTCCGTTCCCGGAAAAAATGCGAAACATTTCGTCGGAGCCGTTGAAATGCATGTCGTTGAGCATGATCTCGGGTACGGCGGCGGCGGGCTTGTCCTCCACCATCGGCGTTTCCAGATTAGCCACTACCAGATCGGCGTTAAAAAACCACTCGCCTACCTCGTCCCACAAGTGTCGCGTAGCCTGCGGGTTGATTCGCTCGTACGGCATCAGATCGCCCCCTGCCGATAAGGTCAGTTTCAACTGGCTCTGAAAGGCCGGAGAAGGTTTAAAATCCAGCCGTTGCGAGCGAAAATGGGCTTGTAGATTCCCCTGTGCCTGTACTGGGGGGGCAATGTAATATTTGTACCCCAAATACGCCGCCCCTACGTAGGGCGATAGCTTGGGATTTTCTTCGAAATCTTTAATCGGCACTTGCCACGTTCCTTTCCGCAACCAGTGCAAAGGACGGTACACCCGGGTGAGCGTGCGTAATAACCGTTCGCCCTTGGCTGTATAAGGCATCACGGGAAATACCGTCGCCTCCGAATATTTTTTTTTCATATTGATTCAAAACCGCTTCGCCCGTACGCTAAGGGATTTAGTGCCCCATGATCCAAATTTCGAGCTGTCGGTACAATAGATACACGCCTGTACCGACAAATACGCCTCCACTTACCCGGTTGATCCACATGATGACGTTTTCGTTGAGAAAGCGTTTGATGCGTTGGGCGAAGAAGGCAATGGAAACCTGCGTCAGGAAAATCGCTAGTAAGCAGGCCACGAAATAGGCAATCCGTAAATCCAGGGCGTACTTCAGTACGCCTTTGACGTAGGCCGATACCGATACCCAGATAATGAAATTGGCCGGGTTGGTAGCATTAAGCGTAAAGCCGATACTGAAGTACTTGAGAAAGCGGAAAAACTTGCGTTTGGGTTGAGCAGTCGTTTCCTGCACACGGGCCTTGCGGATCGTATTAATCCCCATGATCGTCAGGAAAACAGCTCCCCCCAGCCGTAAAATGGTATCGAAGTACGGGAAGTTGGGAATGAAGGAGGTACCCGTGAGAGCCACGAAAATAAAGATCGAATCACAGATGATTACGCCTAGGGAAATGCGTAAGCCGCTCGTCCAACCGTAATCAAGGCTATTGCGAATGAGGGCAAAAAATACGGCTCCTAACGTAATACACATCACAAAGCCCGACGAAAAACCGAGGAAAATTGCTTCCCAGAACTGCCAATTCATTTAGTAAAATTATTGCAATGATGTGTGGTTGGGTGATAGGGTTTTCAGGTTTGAAGTTTGAAAAGTTTGAGGTTTAAGCGGAGAAGGGAGACGTTCTTTAGCAGTCACTACAGTCTATGTTTTACTTTACTCCAACCTGAAACCTTTTCAAACTTCACACAAGGCCAAGAAGTACGCGTATCAGAAAGCCACTAGGACCTGCCTACCACTTACTCAAACCCCTTCAAACCTTATACTGACTTAAATTCCTTTCAGCCGGGCGACTTTCAACAGACCGTATACGCTCAGAGAGTCGGTAATGCGATTATCCATCACCATTTCGATAGCTTCGCTGAGGGGTAGTCGCCAGATTTGCAGTACTTCCGTTTCGTCGAATTCCGTTTCGCCCTGCTCCAGGTCCTGGGCTACGAAAATAAAGCCTTCTTCGTCGGTAACCGAATTAGAGGTATGAATCCGACCAATCATCTGCCAGTTCAGAGCAATAAGACCGGTTTCTTCCTTGAGTTCGCGTTGAGCCGAGATCAGCGGATCCACATCGATACTGCCGCCGCCCATGGGAATTTCCCAGGAGTATTCCTCCAGGGGATAGCGGTACTGACCCACCAGCCAGGTGTAGCCTTCCTTGTCAATGGGAATGATACCGATGGCCTTATTTTTGAAATGAGCGACCCCGTAAATGCCGGACGTACCAGCGGGGGTAATGACTTCTTCGTGACGAAGACGAATCCAGGGATTGTCGTAAACGACCGTCGATGAAACCGTTTTCCAGGGAGATTGATCCGTTTGCATGGTGCAAAAATATACGATGACGGTAGAAAGGGCATTTAATTCCGTAATTTTGCAACTATTTCGCTCCCCGGCGACTTATAGTTTTTTCCCTAAGTCATGTCCATTAGTCGTAAACAGCAACTCATCTGGCTCTCCTTTGGCGTTAGTGTCATTTTGATGCTGCTCAAATTTGTCGCCTGGTGGCTAACGGGTTCCAGTGCCATTTTATCCGATGCTCTGGAGTCAATTGTCAACGTACTAGCGAGTGGGTTTGCGACGTATAGCGTATACCTGGCCTCCCAACCCAGTGATTTAAACCACCCCTACGGTCACGGGAAAATTGAATTCTTCTCCGCGGGTCTTGAAGGCGTACTAATCTTACTGGCAGGTATTTTCATCATCGTTCAGGCGATTCGGCAGTGGATTTACCCCGAACCGATTCAGAAACTGGATACGGGGATGATCCTCGTTGGTATTACGATGATTGTCAATTACGTGGTGGGCTATTACGTTCAGAAAGAAGGCGAAAAGCAGGGATCTCCTTCGCTCATCGCGGACGGGAAACACCTGCAATTGGACGCCTTATCTACCTTGATTTTACTTTTTGGTATTGGACTGGTATTACTTTCCGGCTTCGTCTGGCTGGATCGTCTGATTTCGGTGGTCTTCGGGGTGATTCTGATTTTTAATGGCTTTCAGATTGCTCGTAAATCCGCGGGTGGCCTGATGGATGAAGCGGATGACTCCACGGTCAAACGCGTTGTGGACATTCTCAGGGATCATCGGAAAGACTACTGGATTGATATTCACAACCTGCGGATCCAGCATTACGGTGCCGATCTGCACATCGACTGCCACCTGACGCTCCCCTATTACTGGGATCTGGAGAAGGTGCATACGGCGGTACACGAAGTTGAAGCCATTCTAGAAGTAGAGTTCAATTCTCGCGTGGAGATTTTCGTGCACGTCGACCCTTGTCTACCCGCCTGCTGTCATCACTGTCAGCTGAAAGATTGCCCGGTCCGGCAGTTTCCCCGCAAGAAGGAAATCAACTGGACCCGGCAGAATCTGGTACTCAATCAAAAGCACTTTCTCGAAGCTCTCAAGGAGTAATTACTCCGCCAGCTCATCGTTTGCATTTTTCTGGATCAGCCCCTGTAACTGCTTGAGCGTGGTTTGTAAACCATCGTTTGAACCGTCCAGGAAGATGACGTTCCCTTTTCCGTGTTCGGCAAAGTGGCGAATGGCTTCCGTCCACATCGAAAACAGTACCAACGACGGGTCCATGTTGCGATCTTTCAGTTCCTGCACGGCCTGAGCCATGCCCTTGGAAACTTCTTCCCGGAATAAAGCAATCCCCTGCCCGCGTAACTGAGCGGCAACCCGTTCGGCTTCCGCGGCGATTTTAATGGCATTTCCTTCTGCCTCGGCCGATTTGGTTTTGGTAATCAAGAGAGCCTGTCCTTCGTTTTCGGCGGCGGCTCTCAGGTTATTGGACGCCACGACCTGAGCCATGGATCGCATAATGGCCTCGTCAAAAGCAATGTCGTTCAGTTGCAGATCAATGAGGTGATAACCCCAGGTCACGAGCATTTCGTCAATCTCCGTTTTCACGTGAGATACAATTTCCGAACGCAAAGCCAGAATTTCGGCCTGTTTCTTGGTAGCGACGTAACTTCGGATGGAACCTTCGATGGTCCGAATCAACGCCTGCATCAGGCTCCGCTGATCGACGAACTTAAAGGCTACGTTCTGAATGGCTTCTTCCGACTGATTCAGTACCGAATACACCAGCATCGCTTTAAACCGCACATTCGCCTGATCGTTGGTGATGGCCTGAAACTCCAGCTCTACGGATTGATTCTGGATGGAAATACGGCGGTAGACGTACTCAATAAAAGGAATTTTGAAGTTTAAACCGGGCGTCATGACCCGCTGATATTTTCCGAAAATCGTAATGACAGCAACGGTTCCCTGCTGTACAATCACGACGGACAAGAACACAACCAGAGCGATCAGCCCAAAAAATACAAAAGCACCAGGTACAAAGGTCATAGTAGTAGTGGTTAAAATAGAATAACCCAAAGGTCCGTATCTAGGCCACATGTACCATACCCAATTTAAGGCAGTCGAGATTTTTTCAGGGTAAATGGTCAAAAATCAGTACAAAAAAAAACGCCTGCTGGTCAGCAGACGTTTCTGTAAGTCTTTATCGGGGTATTGCTACAATTGCAGGTATTTCAAAAATTCCTGCTTTCTGGCTTCTTCTTCGAACTTACCTCCGTAAAAGGAAGTCACCGTCGAGGACGTAGGATCTTCGATTCCTCGCATGGACACGCATAGGTGGCGGGCATCCATGAGTACCGCTACATCGGGGGTTTCGAGTACGCGTTGCAGTTCACGGGCAATCTGTACCGTCATCCGTTCCTGTACCTGCGGACGCTTGGCAAAGTGTTGAACCAGGCGGTTCAGTTTCGACAGGCCAATGACTTTACCGTTAGAAATATAGGCAACGTGAGCTTTACCAATAATGGGAACAAAGTGGTGTTCGCAGTTGGAATAAAACTGAATATCCCGCTCCACGAGCATTTCCTGGTAACGGTATTTATTGTCGAACAGCGTAGCTGCCGGCATGTTTTTGGGATTGAGGCCGCTAAAAATCTCTTGTACGTACATTTTAGCTACCCGGCGGGGCGTACCTTTCAAGCTGTCATCGTTCAGGTCGAGGCCCAACGTAAGCATGATTTCCCGAAAATGTTCCTGAATTTTGTCGATTTTCTGCTCGTCGGTCAGGTCAAAGGCATCGGCCCGTAGGGGCGTCTGGATCGAAGTGGCAATGTGGTCTTCTCCGATTTCTTCGTCAGAAAATACGATTGAATTATCCGACAACAGGGTATTCAACGAAATTTCGTTCGGTTTCATACAAGCGAATTTTTAGGTCAAGCTGCGGGGCAAGGTTCGCCTTGAGCTTTTCGTAAATGACAATGGCAATGTGTTCTGCCGTAGGATTAAGCTGAGCGAACTCTTCGGTATCCAGATTGAGATTTTTATGGTCGAAGCGGTCGGTGACGTGCGTTTTGATCAGATCAGACAGGTATTTAAGGTCCACCACGTAACCCGTTTCCGGATCGATGGGTCCAGTAACCTGCACAATCAGCTCGTAATTATGACCGTGATAGTTGGGGTTGTTACACAATCCAAAGACGGCCTTATTTTGTTCATCCGACCAATTGGGATTGTGCAATCGGTGAGCAGCGTTGAAATGCTCCTTGCGGAACACCGCAACTCTCTTTTCTTCCATAAGCTATGGGTTTCAATCTACAGGTACTGGTTACGATCGGTGATGGGAAAGTCGTCTGAAAGTTTGTCAGCAACACTTCTGTCCATCAGGAAAGCGTGGTTTGTGAGTTTCGAATTAACGGAAGTCGGCGAACAAATGTTCCAAGGCTTCTTTAAAAACTTTGATTTAACTGATTTTCAGTGATACAAGAGCCGATTGGCAAAAACCTGATTTCGCCGAGGAATATTCGTTTTCCAACTTAAAATAAATGACACAAGGTTTATTTTTGAACGGGTTTCCAAACGTTATTTGGAAGTCTTTAGCCATAGAAAGTTCTATTTATTAAAATTATTTATAAATTCACGAACTTTTACAAACGCTATCACACACTCCATCATTCCCTTTCTATACCTAACTTTCTATGGCTCAACCAGGCAAACCGCAGTCGTATTTAGTCCCACTGCTTATTATTGGAGTCCTATTCTTCATTTTTGGTTTCGTAACCTGGGTCAACAGCGTGTTGATCGTATTTTTTAAAGAAGCCTTTCAGCTCAGTACTTTTTCCTCGAACCTGGTTGCCTTTGCTTTCTTCATTTCCTACGCTCTGATGGCGATCCCGTCCTCCTGGGTTTTGAAAAAAACGGGTTTTAAAAACGGGATGTCTTTCGGGTTGATTACCATGGCCGTCGGTACGCTCATTTTCGTTCCTGCCGCCAAATCCGTATCGTACCCTTTGTTTTTAGTGGGTTTGTTCCTGATCGGTATTGGCCTTACGGTACTACAAACGGCCTCTAACCCTTACGTGACGATTCTAGGTCCCCGCGAAAGTGCCGCTCAGCGGATCAGTTTCATGGGAGTCGCTAACAAACTGGCGGGTATTTCCAGTCAGCTGATTTTTGGTAGCATTCTGCTTTCCAGTGCCGGAACCGTTTCAGCGGCGGCTTCGCTCGAAAAAGTGGTTACGCCCTACATGATTCTGACGGCCGTGTTGATTGTACTGGCCATCTGGATTCGGTTTTCGAATCTGCCGGAGGTTTCTGAAGAAGACGATGAAGCGGATACCACTCAAACCGTAACGAGCACGCGTACGAGTGTATGGCAGTTCCCCAACCTCGTCTTAGGAGTACTGGCCCTCTTTTGCTACGTAGGTGCTGAAGTGATTTCCGGGGATACCATCATTAACTACGGTAAGTCCATTGGTTTCAGTAACGACGAAGCTAAGTATTTCACGGCTTATACCCTATACGGTATGCTGGCTGGCTACATTCTGGGCATTATTCTTATCCCTAAATTTCTTTCCCAGCAACTGGCCATGCGAATCGGTGCCATTCTGGGTCTGGTACTTTCGGTGGGAGCCATCTTCACGACGGGTTTCACTTCCGTACTTTGTATCGCTTTGATTGGCTTTGCCAATGCTCCGATCTGGCCGGCGGTTTGGCCGCTGGCTTTGAATAAACTCGGTAAGTTTACCAAGTTCGCTTCGGCATTACTCATTATGGGTATTACGGGCGGTGCTATTCTGCCCCTGCTACATGGCTACTTAACCGATACGGTTAGTCCTCAACTAGCGTATGGTATGCTCATTCCGCTGTATGCTTATATTCTTTACTACGCATTAATCGGTCATAAAAGACAGTCTTGGTAAGATCAGTTAAGATAAGATCAGCAAAAGAGGCCGTTTCCT
Organism: Siphonobacter sp.; assembly: GCF_048595215.1. Taxonomy (NCBI): domain Bacteria; kingdom Pseudomonadati; phylum Bacteroidota; class Cytophagia; order Cytophagales; family Cytophagaceae; genus Siphonobacter; species Siphonobacter sp. The sequence goes on along the minus strand of NZ_JBMDWJ010000329.1, from coordinate 7,550 downwards.
AAAAGGAGCGGCCTCTTTTGCTGATAAACAATCCTTTACGACAAATGACTGAATATACATTCACATATTCGGTCTACATTCAGCGTAGAAATGGGGCTAAAATAAGCGTAAGATCTTAAGAACAATTCGCCCGAATGAAGCGTTAAGAATTCGGCGAGAATTTCTAAAATTCCGTGGCTATACGCCTCCCCCCTGCTACCTTTGTCTTACGAGCGTTTTATTTTTTACATGGAAGTCACTTCGGAACTACAAATGCCTGATTTAATGGCAGCTGGATCAGAATATTGTCAATCATTAACGGCTTACTCCCGCCGTCAAACCACGCAGGTTCGAGTCGGTGATTTATGGATGGGATCGGATTACCCCATTCGGGTGCAGTCCATGACCACCATCGATACCATGGATACGCTGGGTTCCGTCGAACAGTCCATCCGAATGATTGAAGCGGGTTGTGAACTGGTCCGGATTACGGCTCCGAGTGTGAAAGAAGCTCAGAATCTGGACAATATCCGGAAGGAACTGAACCGCCGCGGCTACCGGACGCCCATTTGTGCGGACATTCACTTTACGCCCAACGCGGCAGAATTGGCCGCTCGTCTGGTGGAGAAAGTCCGGATTAACCCCGGCAACTACGCCGATAAGAAGCGTTTTGAGATTGTAGACTATACCGAAGCCGCGTACCAGGCCGAAATCGAGCGAATTCGCGAAAAGTTTGTTCCGCTGGTCCGCATCTGCAAAGAGTACGGAACCGCCATGCGGATAGGTACGAACCACGGTTCGCTCTCCGACCGCATCATGAGTCGCTACGGCGACACGCCCATTGGCATGGTGGAATCGGCTCTGGAGTTTTTACGCATTTGCGAGGACGAAAGCTTCACGAACATCGTGATTTCGATGAAGTCGTCCAACCCTCAAGTCATGGTTGAGGCGTATCGTCTGCTGGTGAAGAAATTAAAGGATGAAAACCTGCAACCCTACCCCCTGCACCTAGGCGTAACGGAAGCGGGCGAAGGCGAAGATGGTCGCGTGAAGTCAGCCATGGGTATCGGTACGCTGCTGGAAGACGGCTTGGGTGATACCGTACGCGTGAGTTTGACGGAAGATCCCGAATTTGAAATTCCCGTAGCTCGTACGCTGGTAGATCGCTATACCGAACGGGCAGCGACGACACAGCCGATCGAAGCCGTCACAACGTCGCCCATCAATCCGTTTGCGTACACCCGTCGAATCACGGCGGAAGTCGAGAATTTCGGCGGCAAGAATGTCCCCCGGGTCATTGCCGATTTTTCGACGCAGGAAATTAACAGCCCGGCGGATTTACAGCCAATTGGTCATTTCTATTTGCCCGCTACGGACAAATGGGCGATGAACGATCTGGGAGCGGATTACCTCTATACGGGTTCGCGTCCGGTACCTTTCATGTTACCAAACGGCTTGAAAGAACTGATCGATTATTCGACTTGGCGTACGCTTGGTGAGCAGGCTCACAAGTTTCCGGTCTTTACTACGACCGAATATTTAATCAGTATTCAAGAGCGACAGGCTTTTCCCTTTCTGCACGTAGTTCGGCTAAGTCTGGCTGATTGCGAAGGGGATTTACTGGGTTATTTACAGGAAGATCCGTATGCTGTCCTGCTGGTTGAAACGACCAACAGCCACGCCATGCCGGAGCTTCGTCGGCTGTTCTTCAAACTGATTCAGCAACGCATCAACCTGCCCGTAGTCATTCAGTGGTCGCAGGGCCAGACCACGGCGGACGCCACCACGCTCTACGCGGCAACGGATTGCGGCGGACTTCTGGTGGATGGTTTGGGTGATGGCCTGATGCTGAAGCCTTCGGTTGAGAATCCCGGTCAGCAGAGCAAATTTCTGAATTCCCTGGCGTTTGGCATTTTGCAGGCGGCCCGGACCCGGATGAGCAAGACGGAATACATTTCCTGCCCATCCTGCGGACGTACGCTATTTGACTTACAGGACACTACTGCCCAGATTCGTCAGCGTACGGATCACCTCAAAGGCATTAAAATCGGCATCATGGGCTGCATTGTTAATGGTCCAGGCGAGATGGCCGACGCCGATTATGGCTACGTGGGCATGGGCGTCAATAAGATTGCCTTGTACCGGGGTCAGCAGGTCGTGAAACGCTCCGTACCCGCCGATCGGGCTCTGGACGAATTAATTGAATTAATGCGGGAAGATGGCGTCTGGCGGGAACCGGAAGCTGCATTATTGGCTTAACAGTATAGGAATAGAACCTGGAATGCTCTCTTTTTCAGGTTGATCTATTTACTTGAATGAGGATACCATGGATAGCAATCGCATCAAAAACCAATTTAAACTCGGAGAAGCCTTTCGATACTTTTTCCGGGTTTTTGGGAAGAAAGATCCTTCCCGACCGGATAGTTTCAATCTCCGCATGATGCACGGCATCAACCGGATCAGTATTATCATGTTCCTTTTTTGTCTGGTGGTGATGCTCGTGCGTGCTCTCACCCGTTAAGACCGTTTATCCATTTAAGCGTGTGGATTTAGAACAGTTTCGCGAGTATTGTCTTGGTAAAGCCGGGGTTTCGGAAGAAACGCCCTTCGGACCTGATACACTGGTGTATAAGGTCTTGGGAAAAGTATTCGCTCTCACCTCGCTGGATGCGGAGGAGTTTGCCTGCAATTTAAAATGTGATCCGGAGCGGGCGTTGGAGCTACGTGAGCAGTACGACTGGATTGTGCCGGGTTATCACATGAATAAAAAACATTGGAATACGGTAAAAACCAATCGAAATCAGGTCCTTTTCCGTGAATTGATTGACCACTCGTACGCGTTGGTTGTGGCGAGTTTACCCAAGAAAGTACAGGCTGAGCTGACTCAGTCGCTCAACGGTTAGTTCAGTATATGGAAACCATTGCTCTCATACTATTACTGATTCCCTATGTAATCATCCGGTATTTTACGGAAGATCATGACACACCCGCTGATAAAGACCGCAAACGTTTTGCCGAGGGTATTGAACTGGTGCAGAATAAGCAATACGAGGAAGCTCACGCGTACTTTACCTTGTTAGTCAATCGGTATCCGAAATCGGCCGTTGCTTATCTATATCGGGGTATTTGTAACTATTACCTGAGCAACTATTACTCGGCTTTATACGATTTTACGCACTCTTCAGCGTACGATAATACCTTGTGGGAGTGTTTTCTCTACAAAGGACTTTCTCATCTGGAACTGGAAGAAACGGATCAGGCCTTTCTGGAACTGGACAAAGCCGTGTGGCATTCCCGCTCGGAGAATGCCAATGTACTCCGTTTTCGGGGAGAAGCCCGATACCGTCTCAAACAATTCGATTCCGCTCGCATGGATTGGGAACAGGCTGCTCAGCTAGGTGACGAAAATGCGGCCTATTATCTTCAAACGCACTTTGGCAAACCCATCCAGCTGCGGAAATAAGCCGTTTTATCTAAATTGATTTTAATTTTCATTCTTTTTTCAGGGATAGTGTTCAAATGTCAGGTCTTCACAGAAAGAACGCTATTCGTATGAACGCCACCTTATTGTCAGTCAAGCCGTTCCTGAGCGAAGATTTCCTCCTTCAAACTGAAACCGCTCGTACCTTATATCATGATTTTGCCCGGGCCATGCCCATCATTGATTACCATTGCCACCTCCCACCCGACCAGATTGCAGCCGATAAAAAATTTTCGAACCTGACGCAAATCTGGCTGTATGGCGATCATTACAAGTGGCGGGCGATGCGTACCAATGGCGTAGCGGAACAATACTGTACGGGTGAGGCTTCGGATTTCGAGAAATTTCAGAAATGGGCCGAGACGGTTCCGTATACCATGCGGAATCCCCTCTACCACTGGACTCACCTGGAGCTTCAGCGGTATTTTGGTATTGACCGGGTACTGAATGCGGCTTCAGCGAAAGACATTTACGACGAAGCCACTGCCCTGCTCAATACACCGGATTATTCTGTACGGAACCTGCTTCGCCGCATGAATGTAGAAGTGGTTTGTACAACGGACGATCCTTCCGATGACCTGAAATACCACCAGCAAATTGCTGCCGAAGGTCTTGACTTGAAAGTACTACCAACGTTCCGTCCGGACAAGGCCATGCTCTCCATCGATAACCCGGCCGAGTTTAATGCTTACGTTGATAAAATTGAAGCGGCTTCCAATCTGTCGGTTAGTACCTACGACGAATACGTAGCGGCTCTGCGGCAACGCCATGATTTCTTTGCTTCCCTGGGCGGACGTTTGTCCGATCACGGTCTGGAGCAGGTTTATGCCGCTGAATATACTGAATCTGAGATTCGCACCATTTTCGCCAAAGCTCGTAGTGGCCAATTGCCTACGTTCGAAGAGCGGCAGAAATTCAAATCGGCTATGCTGATTGAGTTCGCCATCATGGACTGGGAAAAAGGCTGGACGCAACAGTATCACCTGGGAGCTTTACGGAATAATAATACGCGTTTGTTACGCGAACTAGGCCCCGATACGGGCTGGGACTCCATTGGGGACTTCCCACAGGCCCGTTCGTTGAGTACATTCATGGGAATGCTCGATAACGAGAACAAGCTGGCGAAGACAATTCTCTACAACCTGAATCCGGCGGATAATGAAGTGTTCGCTACGATGATCGGAAACTTCAATGATGGTACTACGCCGGGTAAAGTACAGTGGGGCTCGGGCTGGTGGTTCCTGGATCAGAAAGACGGGATGGAAAAGCAAATCAACGCTCTTTCTAACATGGGCTTGTTGAGTCGTTTTCTGGGTATGCTTACGGACTCCCGCAGCTTCCTTTCGTATCCCCGTCACGAGTATTTCCGCCGTATTCTGTGTAACATGATTGGCAATGACGTGGAAAATGGCGAGCTACCAGCGGATATTGAGTGGTTGGGTCAACTGGTACAGAACATCTGCTACCGCAACGCAAAAGAATACTTCCAGTTCTAGTAGGATTTTGAAGCCTCTATCGTTAAAAAGGCCTGCGATATCGCAGGCCTTTTTCTATTATCGATTTCCACGACTAGCTAATACAGCCGCTTTTTGAAGAATCTGCGGATTATTCGATTTACTTCGCAGGTACGAAGCCAGATACGAACATTCAGCCGCACCGGGACCACCCACTTTCTCGTACCGATTGATCCGATCCAGTAATTGTCCCCACCGCTGAGCCCGCACTAAAGCGTTCAAATCGGGTATGAGGGTCCGGTTTTCTACTGATTTTGGGTCCAGCCCCAGAGTAGTCAGGTACGAACCAATTTTCTGGATTCGTTCCGGAGCCATAAACGCCGCCCGACCCGCGTACAAGGTATTCATCACAATAGATTCCCCGGCTTTCGTCACTTCCTGCGGAGGGTATTTTCCTTTGTACGCCGCTAAATGCGAAATGAAGTACGTAAAAAGCGGATTCTCCGCATCCATTACTACGTTTTGCAAAGCCGTAAACGCAGGTTTGCTGGTGTACTCAGTGCCGGGTAAGGCTTTAGCATACGCCTGCATAACCTGTACATTCGCTACCGTATCCCGGACGATTCGCGTAAACGAGCCATACTCTAGCAAAAAGGCAGTGCTACGTTCTCCTTTTTTAAAACGATTGGCGTACGCACTTCCTCGTTTCGTAGCGTCCAGAGCCGTATTAGCTACGGCAATCACCTCTTTAGTGGAATTACTCACGTTCTGAGCATGTAGTAAGTTCACGTCCGCATCAAAAAATAAGAACAACGGCAAAGAAGGTACCACTAAGTGTTGCTTAGCCAGAAAAGCCTGAGCCTCGGGTGAATTAATATCGAGCTTGTAACTTACGAAACGAGCATTGTAAGCGGCCCCTACTGAGGCTTGCTGAAACGTAGGTTTAAAGCTCTCGCAAACGTGGCAGGTAGGGGAATACACTTCCACGAAAACCGCCTTTTTTTGAGCTTTCGCCTGCGTAAAAGGCGTGCGGAGGTTACCCTGAACAAAGGATACGCCCTGAGCCCACACCGACCCCATCAATAGACTGAACCAGCCGAAGAGCAGGGCCTTTTTCAGGTTTCCCATGCTCGTTTATTTACTGTTACGCTGCAATTCTTCCAGTTCGGCCTTCAGGTTACGACTTAGGATTTTGCAAACGTCGTGAATCTGTTCAGCCATTTTTTTGTCACCCGTGGCAGAAATCACAGAATCAGCCACACCCGACATAATTTCGATGTAGAATTGCTTCATATCTCCTACTTCCATGTCTTTGGTCCACAAATCCAGTTTCATCGTTGCCCGGTGATAGCGATCCCAGGTAGCAATCGAAATGGCTTGTGTATCATTGAGGCCCTCATTCGGGTTATCCGAAGCGTCCCAGTAGATCTTATTGGGAACGTTATTCTCGTCAAGCTCAATGTCGAAATGGATTTCTGCTTTTTTCATACAATATGGCACAAGGCCCGTTACAAAGAATTAAATCAGGTAAGTAAAGGGTGAAAAATCCTGATAAGTTCCGGATATGTTTTCCGTTTCTAATTTTCCGTTTCCAATCCCATTTCTTATCGTGAGAATGCGAGTTCATTCGCTACCCCCTACTGCTGCCCAAACACCTTCTTCAGCAAATCGGTTACGCGAGCGGCGGGGTTCTCCCGAATTTTCGCTTCTTCCTGTTCTACTAGTAAAAACAAGCCGTCAATGGCTTTACGCGTGGCGTAATCATCCAAGTCAGGATTGAGTTTTTGCGGTACCAGAGGAATTTTATTATAGGTCGTTACAATCGTTCCGTAATATCGGGTAGCCTGCGTCTTATCAATAGATGTTTGAATAATCGGATTGAATTCCTTGTAGAGGGCATCAAACGATGTACGCTTCAGGTACTCGGTGGCGGCGTTTTTCTCTCCTTTCAGAATCGAAATCGCATCCGTAATCGTCATTTTAGTAATCGCATCCACGAAGATAGGAAATGCTTTCTTGGATGCGTCCTCCGCTCCCCGGTTTAGCGTCAGAACAAACTGATCGACCTGTTTGCCTAAGCCTATTTTCCGTAAGGTTCCCTCTACTTTTTGTACTTCAGGGGGCAGCAAAATTTTGATAAGGGCATTTTTATAAAACCCATCCGTTTTTGAAGCTTGTTCAGAGCCCTTTTTAATACCCAAGGTCAAAGCCTCTTTCAACCCATTTGCAATCTCGTCCGAACTGGATGTTCCCTGAGAACCTTGTTTTAGTATACTCCCTGCTTTTTCTAAAATCCCACCCCAACCACTTTTCCGCTGCGTATTTTGTGTACTATCGCTTTGAGCCTGAGCTAACTGTATGGATAAGCATACAACAAGTAAACTTCCTATAACCTTTTTCATTGGGTTTCTGTTCTAGTAGGTGGTTGTAGATTTAAACGGTTAAACCTCGTTTTTTATGTAGTTTTAAGCCGCAAAAATAGACCAAAATCGAAAACATCATATCAGACTTTCGATAGTCCAGCTGCGTAAGGGTACTCAAGAATCTATGCCAGTCCCCTACTTTCTTGATTATTGACATTCAAGTTTACTCTCATGAGACCCGTTACGGCAGAAATTATAACCATTGGCGATGAA